>CAZLAL010000054.1:0-10040 GCA_964557455.1 uncultured Dehalococcoidales bacterium | reverse complement strand
TAGCTGTCAATCGCCCATCCGTACCAGTTGCCGTGAGACTTTAGTCCTAGGCTATTGTTCTTCTTCCCATATCAACTTGGACGCCTGATACGAAACTACGGTACCCCTTTTGAAACTGACTATTATGAACGGCTGTCTGTAGCAGAAGATCCCCACATCTATCGCATGTAAAGTGCGACACGGCACGATTGATAGGCTAAGCGCCACAAGAGAGAGCAGTTGCGACTGGTCTCGATTTCGAGGGAGTGATCACCTGATTGTTGTTTTATCAGGGCGAAATTGGCTCTTGGTCTCTTCTTAATTCGATAATCCGGTCGCGAATCAAAGCAGCTTTTTCAAACTCGAGATTCTTTGCCGCTGCCTTCATCTGGGATTCCAACTGCCTGACAAGTTGCGCTATTTCTTCCTTGGGAATAGGTGTAATCGAGTAGGGAGTCCTTGCCTCGGCTACCACACGAACTCGGTCAGTTATGTCTTTGATTGCCTTTCTTATTCCCTCGGGAGTGATGCCATGCTCTTTGTTGTAAGCTTCTTGCACTTGACGCCTGCGCCCGGTCTCCTGTATCGCCTTCTGCATAGATTGAGTGACAGTATCAGCATACAGTATGACATGAGCATTAACATGTCTGGCGGCACGGCCCATAGTCTGGATGAGCGCTTCTTCAGACCTCAAATAGCCTTCCTTGTCAGCGTCGAGTATCGCTACCAGGCTCACCTCAGGCAAATCTAACCCTTCACGAAGAAGATTAATGCCCACTACTACATCGTACACGCCAAGACGGAGGTCACGAAGAATCTCAACCCGCTCTAATGTCTCTACCTCCGCGTGCAGGTAATGAGTCTTGATCTCCATCTCTTTCAAGTAGTCACTCAACTCCTCTGCCATTCGCTTAGTCAACGTAGTTACTAAACAGCGCTCACCCCTGGCCGCCCGGCCCCTTATTTGATAAATAAGGTCATCAATTTGCCCCTTAACTGGCTTGATCTCTACTGTGGGCTCCAGTAAACCCGTGGGCCGGACTAATTGCTCCACTACCTGTTGGCTATGTTCATATTCGTAAGGCTTGGGTGTGGCCGAGACATAGATGACCTGATTGAAGCGCTGGTTAAACTCCGTGAAGTTAAGTGGTCGGTTGTCCAGGGCCGAAGGAAGCCGAAAACCATAGTCAACCAGCGTCTGCTTCCGAGAAGCATCACCATGGTACATACCCCTTATTTGAGGTAGAGTCATATGTGATTCATCGATAAACAGCAAGAAGTCATCAGGAAAGTAATCCAGCAAGGTCCAGGGTGTGCTCCCAGCTGGTCGCCGTTGAAGATGCCGTGAATAGTTTTCCACCCCGGTGCAATACCCGACCTCTTGAAGCATTTCAATATCGTAATTAGTTCGTGCCTCAAGCCTCTGAGCTTCCACTAGCTTCCCCTGGCTCCGGAACTCCTTCAATCTTTGGTCCAGTTCGACCCTGATGTCTGCGATTGCCGCCAGCAACTTCCCCTGAGAGGTGACAAAGTGCTTGGCTGGGTAAATATCTACCTGTTCGTGGTAAGTCACCATCTCACCGGTCAAGGGGTCAACTTCCACAATGCGCTCAACTCCATCTCCCCAGAATTCAATTCTGAGGGCAGTCTCTTGATAGGCAGGTTGAATCTCCAGGGTATCACCTCGGATGCGGAACTTCCCTCGCGTAAAATCGTAGTCGTTTCTTTCATATTGCATATCTACCAATTGGCGAATTAGCCTGTCTCGCTCATAGTGCTTGTCTCTCTCGATAGTAAGGGCGAAGCCATGATATTCCTCGGGTGCGCCCAAGCTATAGATACAGGAGACTGAAGCAACGATAACGACATCCCGGCGGGTGAAGAGAGACATCGTAGCGGCATGCCGCAGTTTGTCAATCTCCTCATTTATATCAGTCTCCTTTTCAATATAAAGGTCAGTGCTGGGGATATAAGCCTCCGGCTGATAGTAATCATAGTAGCTGACAAAATACTCCACGGCATTCTCGGGGAAGAATTCCTTGAACTCGGTTGCTAGCTGAGCAGCCAAAGTCTTATTGTGACAGATAACCAGGCTCGGCCTCTGTATTCTCTCGATGACATTGGCCATAGTGAAGGTCTTGCCGCTGCCGGTGACCCCAAGCAGCGTTTGTTCTCGGTGACCGTTCCGCAAGCCATCGACCAATTTATCCACGGCTTGCGGCTGGTCGCCGGTAAGATGAAAATCGGAAACTACCCTGAACTGAGGCATCTCTACAATCGTTACAATAGAGGCAACTGGTCTTAATATATAGGAAATATCAGGATTTTGCATAACTAAGTAAGGACAGCTATGAATCCTCGGGAGAGTGATAAGTCTTGTGGCGTTCAGACCTCTGAAATACCGGGAGTTGAATGGCTGCTCTTCCGCGATACGATAATGTCATTGCTGGACTTGCTCACACGGTGCATGGTAGAGCAAGTATAGAAGATTTTGTTACTCCAGCTCAGTTACGACAAGCGCATAAATCCTAACTAACGGTGATAAAACACTGCATTATTTAACATGAGCGACTTCAGGAATTGCAGAATCCCCTGAGAGTACAGGTAGACCTTACCTGCCCTGAATCAGGGACAAAAATTCACTGCGCGTTGCTACCTTGCTTCGGAAGTTTCCCTTCACTGACGAGGTTATTACACTGGTTCCTGGCTTCTTTATCCCCCGCATGACCATGCACAAGTGCTCAGCCTCAACGACTACGGCCACACCGGCAGGCTGAAGCGCTTCGAAGATAGCATCGGCAATTTGCTGGGTCATTCTCTCCTGGAGCTGAGGGCGCCTGGCGCAGATCTCCACTACCCTAGCTAGTTTGCTGACCCCTACTACTCGACCGGCGGGGCTGGGGATATAACCGACATGAGCTACGCCATAAAATGGCAGCAGATGATGTTCACACATGGAATAAAAAGAAATGTTCCTTAGAATCACCATCTCTTCATATCCCTCCCCAAAGTCCACCGACAGTTCGGCTTTGGGATCAACATCCAGGCCGGAAAAGAGCTCCGCATACATTTCAGCCACTCTCTGTGGCGTACCCCTTAAGCCCTCTCTAAGAGGATTTTCCCCAATAGCCTCTATCATCGAGGTCATGGCGCGTTTGACTTTATCTTGATTGACCATCTGTAATTTAACCTCCGATAAATCTCAGTCGAATATCAGCCCCATTGCTTTAAATTCCCCCTCTCAATAAACGTCACACTATTTTCATCCGTGCTGGCATAAAAATCGGAACCGAGATAAAGGAGGGGCTCTACTCTATCTATGGCCAGAACCCCGGCTGCGGAAAATGCTTCCATAACGAGATGCACCGCCACTATCTCGCCGACCACCCAGATGTGATCACCATATGGTTTATTATCCACCAGCTTGCATTCATAGACAGTATAAGCATCTCTCAGGATAGGTGCTGTGGTCCTCAGAGGACTCTCCTTCTGCATATTCAATTTCTGGAATTTGTCCGTCTGCTGTCCTGAAATGCTGCCGATGGCAGCAGCGAGGGACGCTTTTTCTGAAGGAATGAAATTAATTGCGAACTGGCGGCTTTCCATGATTAGCTGGTAGGTAAATCTTTCAGACTTAATGGCGACGCCGTAGAGGGACGGCTTGAAAGAAACTGCGCTGTGCCACGCAGCCGTCATGGCACCATCTTTGCCGCAGGCACTAGCAGTGACTACAACTGCCACCCTGGGATAGTGTTGATTGAATTTCCCTATATCCTCGGTAACAATTTTCGGCATAATTGCCACTCCCTTGATCCATTCCCATTTTCTGTACGATATATCAGCTTGTCTTCTCGCTTGTCCTCATATCTGTACAGGATCACGATTCGCTCAACACGGGAATTTCAGAACTTGCTCAACAGCGGCAAGGTCAGCGGGGAGCTCTACCGGTACCTGTGCATATCTCGCTGGCGCACTGGGATCCTTTAACCCGCTGCCTGTGACGATACACACTATACGCTTACCCGAGAAGTGTTTCTCTTTAGCTAGCTTAATAAGCCCAGCTAGAGAAGCGGCTGAAGCTGGTTCGCCGAATATACCTTCTTTAATGGCCATCAACCTGTAAGCACTCATAATCTCATCGTCTGTGACAGAGTCGATGATGCCTCCTGACTCATCGCGGGCAGCTACTGCCTTCTGCCAGCTAGCGGGATTGCCAATTCGAATAGCCGTAGCAATGGTCTTGGGTTGTTTGATAACCTTATCGAGCACTATTGGAGCCGCGCCCGCGGCCTGAAAGCCCATCATCACCGGAGTATGGCTGGACTTGCCTGCCCGGCGATATTCCACGAATCCTTTCCAGTAAGCGCTGATATTACCAGCATTCCCTACAGGGATGAAGACGTAGTCCGGAGCATCACCGAGGTAGTCTATAATCTCAAAAGCTGCTGTTTTCTGACCCTCAATACGATTAGGATTCAATGAGTTTACCAAGGTAATAGGGTATTTTTGGGTCAAGGCGCGGACCATATTGAGAGCCTGATCAAAATTACCCTTTATCCCTATAACCTGAGCGTCATAAACCAGCGCTTGCGCCAGCTTTCCCCTGGCTATCTTCCCTTTCGGGATGATGACAATAGCCTTGATTCCCAATCTAGCGCCATATGCGGCTGCCGAAGCGCTGGTGTTGCCTGTGGAGGCGCAAATAATGCTCCGGCTGCGGCTTTCTGCTGCCTTAGCCACTGCCACCACCATGCCCCGATCCTTGAAAGAGCCGGTAGGATTACAGCCTTCAAGTTTAAAATAAAGCCCGGCGCAGCCAAGCTCCTTCTCTAAAACCCGCGACCTCACCAGAGGAGTATCACCTTCGCCCAGCGTAATCATGGGAGTAGCTGGGGTAATTGGCAAGAAACTACAATATTTATCTAATACACCTTGCTTCATTCCTCAACCCTGATGAAATTGCTGACCTCGTTAACCACCGGTAGCTCCCTTAATTGCTCAAGGGCCCTCTGCATGCCCTTCTCCTTTGCCGGGTAAGTCATGATAACGATTATGGCGATTTGGGCCGCCGGGTCGATTTCTTTCTGGATTACAGATGAGATGCTTATAGAATTATCGCCCAGAATTTTGGAGATTTGAGCTAAGACACCGGGACGGTCAGGCGCATTCAGCCTAAGATAATACCGTGCCTTTAGTTCAGACATAGCCTTAACAGTGATCCTCTGATTCAGCCTTAGCTCAGGCACATTCCTGACACCGCGAGAGATATTTTTGGCTATCGTCAGCACATCCGCTATCACTGCACTGGAGGCTCTGAATGTTCCAGCTCCTTCTCCATAAAAGACCAGTTTACCAGCCAAGTCAGTCTCTACCTCCACGGCATTATAGACACCGTCTACTTTCGCCAACTGCGAATGCCGGGCAATAAAAACAGGGTGAACACGCATTTCCACCTTATTATCATCTCTTTTGGCAATGGCCAGAAGCTTTATGGCGTAGCCAAATTCCTCAGCATATGCAAAATCTCGAGCGGTAATGTTTGATATTCCTTCGCTATACACATCTTGAGGCGCAAACCTGGTCCGGAAAGCCAGGTTAGATAGAATGACGAGTTTATAGGCAGCATCTACCCCATCTATATCATCGGCGGCGTCGGCTTCGGCATAACCTAGCTTTTGGGCTTGTTTTAATGTTGTAGCAAAATCGGAACCTCCCTGTGCCATATCGCTGAGAATATAATTCGTGGTGCCGTTAAGGATAGCGCGGATGGCTGAGATCTTATTGCTTGCCAAATCTTGCTGGAAAGTGGAGATAAGTGGAATGCCGCTCCCCACGCTTGCTTCATAGCGCAGATCGGTATTGTATTTAGCGGCCTGAGAAAAGAGCTCGTAGCCATGCTTAGCTATTACCTCCTTGTTGGCTGTCACTACGTGCTTTCCGCTAGTAATAGCCTGCTCCATGTACTCTTTAGCTGGGTGCTCGCCGCCAATGAGTTCGATAACGATATCTATTTCAGGATGCAGGAAGACATCTTCAGGGCGACTAGTCAGCAAGCTGGAGTCGATCTGTACCGGGCGTCGTTTATTCACATCGTGCACCAGCACCTTTTTCAGAATCAAGGGAAGTCCTGCCTGCTCGGACAGGCTGTTTGCTTTAGTGTCCAAGATTTGAGCCACGCCACTGCCTACAGTCCCCAAGCCCAGTAAGCCGATGCCAACAGCCTTCTTCATGGAGGTCTTATACTCTCGCCAAAACCTGGTTCATCGCATACGTTCTCTTGTCTGCATCCAGGTGGGTTTCAATTATACTGTTCTCTGCCCATTCCTGTCGCCAATCGTTGTAGCGCTTATCTACTAACTTCTCCCTTACTGCTTGGTCAAGCACACGGTTACCTCTGTCCACAACATTAACCAACCAATAGCCGCCCGTTGTCTGAACCAACGTATCTTTAACTGGCTCACTGACCTCGTTGAGAGTGATGTTGAAAGCAACGTTGTCAAAGGCAGTGCTGCCCATATCGCCTAGTTTCAATCCATCAAGCTTACCGCCTTGGGTTCTGCTTTCATGCTGGGAATAAGTCCTGGCCAAAGCACTAAAGTTCCCCCCAGCTGCTAATTCTGCTCTAACTTGCTCCGCTTCGGCCTCGCTGCTCAGCAGCATAACTTGCGCATCTATCGTCTCATTATGTGCGGCAGTAACCTCTATAAGCCAGTAGCCGACATCTTTGACCGCTGCTCCATCATAAATAGGCTCGCTAAGGTGCGGAGGTGTGAAGTTGAAAGCGGCATTGGCAATCAGGGCGTTGGGCATTAGTTCCTCGGGCAGCCATCCCAGGTCGCCCTCAACGGAGAAGTTGCACGAAAACTCTTCAGCTAAAGCGGTCAAGTTGCCACCAGCCTGGACTTGAGCTATTAGCTCACTAGCTACCTCTTCGCTCTCCACAAGCACTACCTGTACCTGAGCTTGCTCCATTGTTGCATTCAGCCCGGAATCAAAGTATTCCTCCTTAAGTTTCTCTTCCAGCAAACTGGCCCGCATTATATCTCGATACAGCCTATTATCGGGCAACTCATATTCCTTTAGCTTCGCTTCTATTTCCGCGGTAGTGACTTCAATATCCAGATTCTTGGCCCCCTGTCTTAGTAATTCGCCATTGATAATATCATCGGCAGCCTGACCGGTAATCATATCAGCAATATCATTGGTATTTAGTGACAATTCAGAAACGGCATTGGAGGTCAGAGCCTGTATGGCTTCTTCACGGCTGACATTGTAAGCCTGCATATAAAAATCCACGTAAGTATTGACTGTATTACCAATGTAATTGGCAACGTAGATATCGAGTGCCTCTACGAAATAATCCATGGCAAAAGCGACTCCATTCACTTCGATCACGACTGCCCGCAAGGGATCGTTCTTATAGTCGTCATAATATCCATAGCCTACATAGCCTAGAATACCGACTAGAAAAACAACAGCGGCGATTAGCACAATCCGGCGTACTCTTTCCTGGCGCTGCCATTTCCCCAGTTGCCGTTTAGTAGGGGTTCGCTCGGGTGGGGTTTTTCTCTGTTTCTTAGCCAAGTGTCAAAACCTTTCTGCTTGTAGCATTTTCTTTGTTGAACTCACTATGATAACATATTAGGCTAAGGAATGGCGACGGGGTGTAGCGCAGCCTGGTAGCGCACCTGAATGGGGTTCAGGTGGTCGGAGGTTCAAATCCTCTCACCCCGATTCTCCTCAGATACGACGATTTATAGCGTAAGACTATATCAATTCACTTCTATCTATTCAGCTCTGAAGAATTCCATTTTCGGATATTAGGTAACAGGTCCCGTCGCCTAGAGATGGGCAACATCTATTAGATGACATAACAAGTAGGATCTCTGAACAAATATTCAGGTGAAGAAGATTCTGCCAGACGCCATTTTGGTGAAGCCTGAGTGTTCCCCGGCGGGATAGCGTTCTCACAGTGGTAACAAATGAGTCTGGCATTTACGCGGGGAGGGGGATGTTCGTTCAGTCAGGGAGGATGAGCAAAGAGGAGCGTGGAGAAAACAGTGGTTTTGGTCGTACTTATGGGACTAACGCGATGGCAATGGAAGATACTGAGGCGCAATTAGGTGAAGAATAAATGGGAAATTGACTACTGCCAGCCCAGGAATGGATAAGTTTCATCGTCAACGATATTCCAGATGCAGGTAGTGTTAGTTCACCCGAAATCGACTGCGGTTATGTTCCAACCTGCCTCTAGGTAGTTAGTGATGTCCCGCATCTTCGCTGTGGTCCTGCCTGTCCCTCCATTCGAAACGGCTTGTCTGCTGGTTTGAGCATCCCAGAAAGAATAATTGACATAGCCGTTGCAGCCCTTAGATCCGACCAGACCGCCAACACCCTCATTACCAGTTACATCGCCTGCGGAATAGGAGTAGCTCACATAACCGTCATTATTTCCCACCAGACCACCGACAGAGTCATTACCAGTCACAGTGCCTGTGGAATAGGAGTTGGTCACAGTAGCACCAAAATCATTAAACCCTACTAGACCGCCAACATCGTACTCGCCGCTCAGGTTACCCACGAAATAGGAGTTGCTTACATCGCCACGGTTCTCTCCGAGCAGACCGCCGACGTAGCCTCTGCCAACCACGAGCGCTTTCACTAACCCAACATTCTTGATGGTGCATCCCGCATTCTGAGAATGGAAGAGTCCTACATATCTTTCGTCAGGGCGGTTGATGAACAAGTCACGTATCTGTAGTCCCTGACCATCGAAGATACCGCTAAATGGATGATCCCTGGTACCAATTGGTTGCCAACCTTTGCCCTGATTAGCAGTCTCGCTCGCCAGCTCCTCATACCCATCAGTAGAGGAACCGAGGTTGTTCATCAGAATGTATTTGCCATCCAAGTTGTTCCTGATGTCATCCAAATCATACCAATCTCGTATTTCCAAGGGATTGGATCCTACTATCCTTATGATTAGGGCCGCGCCAAGCAGAATGGGTATCACAATTAGGAAGACTCTCGTAAATAGACGGGCGGTGGCTCTCAATAGTTCCTTCTTTGCATTCGTCTCCATCACAGGCCCCCCTATTTCAGTTTATAAGAAACTGCAATCCATCACCATTGGACGAACATTCGAATGTGCGTAGACATGTATTGCTTGCAACGATATAATGATATCAGAAGTTCGTGTGTCGAGCGGCAAAACTGATGAGCATTTCTATCGGCATACGATGAAGTGGTAAAGTTGATGACGAAAGGAAAGTGGCTTGTTGTAGGGTCTATTGGGGTGGCTGCAGTGTTATTTGCCGCAGCAATAGTCTTCAAAAGCGGGGTGGCGGGCATAACTGCGTTTATTCTACTTCTTGTGGCATTGTTCGGCAGGCATTTTGTTCGATAGTCGTCTGGTTGGCGCCGATCAAGTGGAGAGAAATCAGGCTTCATACTACAGAACAGTATATATACGTTGGGGCAAGGGCGGACGAGAATAGCTGAGAAACACGTAAGACGGATGCAGTGTAAGGTTTGTGAGATTAGAGGCATAAAGTCTCCTAAAATCATCCACAAGGTCTGAGCATGGGCAATAGTCTCCGCTGCGAAGCGGTCAGCTTCGTACTCACTCTATTACGATAGCGCCTGCATTATGTCCCAAAAGCGCCATTTATGGTCTCCTTCAAGCTTGGAAGGCAGTTCCCAGCTCAGGGTCTTCAGATTCGGCAGGTTCACAGCTATTCCTATGCCGGAGTCAACCAACAGGGCGATAAAGAATGGCAAAGAAAAAATCAAGCATTGCTTGGCCACCTACGCAGGAGTCTACTATGGACTCGGGGGACCATCAACAATAATAAGCTACAGGCCTGTGCTTGCGGCTCAACAATTGAAGTAGCTCAGAATGGCTCGCCCGAATTCACCTTGTCGTACTACCGATGGTGAACGGTTGAGATTCCCGATTCTTATCACACAATCTGACTGAGTACTATAAACAAAGCTAATGCAACACCTGCCAAAAAAGCCCAAGTGGAATGTTTTTCCTCGTAACCTCGTGCTTCGGGTAA
>CAZLAL010000053.1:0-3226 GCA_964557455.1 uncultured Dehalococcoidales bacterium | reverse complement strand
TCCTATTGTCAGGTCCCTGATGATGAGGCGATCAATATGACACCCAGCATAGTCCGTGTGGATAGCCAGAACAGAATCGTTGAACCTTTGCCTGTGCCTTCTCTCGCTAGATGGGAGAGGGAAATGAAAGATTCAAGTGCATGAATGCAGAGCAAAACTCAAAAAGGTCTGCATTTCGAGCTGTCGCTTTGATTTCTTGTCTTTGACTTTCGGTTTTTAGAAAAGGAGGAAAGCCATGCGGGTTACTATTACCGAGATAAAAGAAATGAAGCAAAAGAGAGAAAAGATACCTATGCTTACGGCCTATGACTATGTGACTGCCAAGATAGTTGATGAAGCGGGTGTGCCCCTGATATTGGTTGGAGACAGCCTGGGAATGGTGATCTTGGGCTACGAGTCAACCATCCCGGTGACCATGGAGGAGATGATTCATCATACTAAGGCTGTAGTCAGAGGCGCTAAGAAGGCTTTAGTGGTAGGCGATATGCCGTTTATGACCTATCATATCAGTGTTGCCGATGCTTTACATAATGCCACCAAGTTTATCCAGGAAGCCGGGGCTCAGGCTGTTAAGTTGGAGGGTGGCGAGGTAGTCGCTGAGAAAGTCAGACGCCTTGTCGATTGTGGCATCCCTGTCATGGGCCATATTGGGCTTACTCCGCAATCCATAAATCAACTGGGAGGGTTTAAGGTTCAGGGCAGGGCGGTGGAGGGAGCCAGGAAGCTGCTTGACGATGCCCGTATTCTGGAGGAAGCCGGCGCCTTTGCTATCGTTCTGGAATGCACTCCTGCACCACTTTCGAAATTGATCACTGAGGCCCTGTCTATCCCCACGATTGGCATAGGTGCGGGAGCCGACTGCGATGGCCAGGTGCAGGTGATTAGCGATATTCTTGGCCTATATACCGAATTTGTGCCCAAGCATGCCAAGTGGTATGCCAGGTTAGCTGGAGAAATCAGCGCAGCTATTTCCAGTTACATATCCGAAGTCAAGTCTGTTAGTTTCCCTACCGCAGAACAGAGCTATGCTATGGATGAAAGCCTTATTGAACAGCTGAAGGCTAGAAGCTAGCACATGCGCGGCAGACAGATTTTAGCGGGGGACAACTCCCTGCTTACTAGTCTGAAGACGAGTCCTCGGTTCCCCGTCTTAAGATTAAGTGAGTCGTGACGAGCACTCAGCAGCTTGATTGCTCGCCAGGGAGAGTCATGAAATAAACACTCTGGTTAGCTTTGAAAGTTGACGTAGAAGATAACATAGGATGATAGTCATAGCGCTCTTTTAGCCGCGTTATTTTAAGGGAGAAATCGTTCGGAAAACCAAACCATGTCTGAAATGCAGATAATAAAGACTATAGCCGAATTAAGGGCGCTAAGGCAGATGTTCAGCGGCCCGGTAGGCTTCGTGCCCACTATGGGCTATCTTCACAAGGGTCATCTTGCTTTGGTGAAGCAGGCGAGGGAGCAAAATTCAGCCGTCGTTGTCAGCATTTACGTTAACCCCACTCAATTTGGCGCGCGGGAGGATCTCGGCAGTTATCCTCGAGACCTTGATCGTGACCTGGAGTTGTTGAGTAGCGAGGGAACGGACGTCGTCTTTGTGCCCTCCGACGACGAGATGTACCCGCTCCAGTTCAGCAGCTGGGTAGATGTGGAGAAGGTAACGGAGCGACTTGAAGGGGCATCTCGTCCCGGGCACTTTCGGGGCGTAGCCACCGTGGTGACCAAGCTATTCAACATTGTCGAGCCAGCCAGGGCTTATTTCGGCCAGAAAGACGCCCAGCAGGCGCTGGTCATCAAGAGAATTGTGGCTGACCTCAACATGCCGCTTGAAATCGTGGTTGTGCCTACGGTCAGAGAAAGCGATGGTCTGGCCATGAGCAGTCGCAATGTTTACCTTAGTCAGAAAGAGCGCAAGGCAGCCACGATATTGTTCAAAGCGCTGAGCCTGGCTCAGCAGTTGTGGCAGAGTGGGGAAAACGACGCTGACGAAATTCGCCGGCGCATGACTTCACTTATTCGGGAAGAGCCACTGGCCCTGATTGATTACGTCAGCATTGCCGATGCCGAAACGCTGGAGGAATTGAACTTGATTGACCGTACGGCGCTGGCTTCTTTGGCCGTCAAGATAGGCAAGACGAGGCTAATAGATAATATACTCCTGGAATAGGCACCCCATGCCATTCGGGGGGTTCTTACCTGTTCTCTTCAGGTTCATCTTTGTACCAGGTTTCGGCGCAATGGCAATTTCCGTAGTGCGGGAGTGTACAGTCGATCAGAATTGTATTTGTGTCACGTTCATTTGTCGCAAGTAATAAAAAGGTGCTAAAATAACAAGATTTTTGAAAGTGGTAAAATTGAAATCGAAATAATAAGGAGGAAATGAACATGAGCGCGAATCCCAAATCCGAAAACCTGGCCTTGAAGTTGTGGTTCCTGGTGCACCGAACGCGGGACGTATTAATGAACTGCGAAGACAAGATAGTTGGTAAATATGGGCTTACTTCAGAGCAGTTCGGAGTACTTGCCATTATGAAGTTGCTGGGTGATCCCGTGAGAGTAACGGACCTGGCTCAAGGGTTAGAGCGCAGCACAAACAGCGTCAGTATGATAGTGGACCGCATGGTCAAAATCGGTCTGGTAAGAAGGGTAAGGAGCAAATCTGACCGCAGGGTAGTGAATGTGGTCATGACCAGCAAAGGCGAGAACGCCCTTAAACCGTCGACCCGGGAAGGGGTCGATTTCATTGGGGAGATTCTGTCGCCATTATCAGATCAGGATATGCGTGCCTTTATCACTATGAACGAGACAATAAAATACAGGGCTGTTCAGTATCTTGAGCCCAAAGCGGATATAGAAGAACTGAAGAAGAACGATATCACCAACCGGCCGGATTTAGTGAAACGGCTTCGTGAGTATCTTTCGACCTCCACAGGTGGAGGCAAACAGCAAGTTGCCGGGAAGCGAAAGCCGAAGCGCCGAACATAATCGGCCTCGCTTAAGGTAGCTGTCTCAGAGCAGCCTCTCAGGGTCTCCAATGTTGGCGGGGTTGGTGGGAGTCGCGGTTGTATGTTTGTTTGACAGCAGGAAAGGCCTGCTGTATAATTTGTGTACTCCTAATAGTTAGGTCATTTTTGCACGTTAAAAATTGAATAGGTTTTGTGTTCTGTCTGGCGTGAGTCAAGGGTTAAAGAGCATAGAGTGGATGCCTTGGCATCAGCAGCCG
>CAZLAL010000052.1:0-9110 GCA_964557455.1 uncultured Dehalococcoidales bacterium | reverse complement strand
GTCAAAGCCTCGTCAACTTTCTTGCCTCTAACCATATTCGTGAGTAAACGGACTTTCTGAGGCGAAATGCCAATGTCCTTACCTACTGCTTTTACCTTCATAGCATCTTATTGTTTCGGCGCTTGTTCACTTATCTTAGCTTTAGTAACATGACCTCTGAAGGTCCTGGTAGACGCAAACTCCCCCAGTCTATGCCCCACCATATTCTCCGTGATGAAAACGGGCACATGTTTCCTGCCATTATGCACTGCAATAGTATGCCCTATCATCTGGGGCAAAATGGTAGAAGCACGCGACCAAGTCTTTAGCACTGTCTTCTCCCCGGAGTGATTGAGTGCTTCTATTCTTTTAAGCAATTTAGGGTCGCAAAAAGGCCCCTTTCTAAGCGATCGTGACATTCTGTTTCCTCCGCTTAAGGATCATCTTATCCGACGCTTTGCGACGACGTGTCTTAGCACCCAGAGCTGGCTTCCCCCATGGAGTCTTCGGAGGCATTCCCCGTTTAGCTCTCCCCTCCCCACCACCATGTGGGTGGTCACGCGGGGTCATAGCAGAACCCCTGACTGTAGGCCGCCAGCCCATCCATCTTTTCCTTCCAGCTTTGCCCACTTTTATGTTTTCGTGGTCAATATTGCCTATCTGACCAATCGTAGCCCAACATTTCTGATGAAATCTACGCAATTCACCCGAAGGGAGCTTCAGTACAACATACCGCCCCTCCTTGCTTATGATTTGGGCAGAGCTCCCCGCGCTATGAACAAGCTTTCCCCCTCTTCCCGGCTCAAACTCAACATTATGCACTGATGTTCCCAGAGGGATAGACTCCAGTGGCAGAGCATTCCCAGGTCTTATATCAACCTGCTCGCCTGCCTGTACAGTGTCACCCAACTTAATATCCACAGGAGCGAGCACATAGCGCTTTTCTCCATCAGCATAATGAACCAGAGCAATACGAGCCCCTCTATTGGGATCGTACTCAATAGATGCTACTCTTCCTGGGACGTTGATCTTGTCTCTCTTGAAATCAATAAGCCGAAGTTTGCGCCTACTTCCGCCACCACGGTGACGAACGGTCACAACCCCTCGGCTATTACGCCCTGCCTTCTTTTTCAGCGGCACCAGTAATGATTTCTGAGGAGCTACCCCGGTGAGTTCTTCGAAAGTAGCACCGGACATAAACCTCCTGCCTGGAGAGGTTGGCTGATAAGTCTTCAATGCCACGATTTGCTCCTTACTTATGCGTCCTCTGCCAGCGAGTCTTCTTAAGAAGCTTCTTATGCTGGTGCTTGGACATCTTCTTTTTTCTCCACTTGGTAACTGAACCCATTAGACACCTTCAAAGAAAGTAATTTTATGCCCTGGTTCCAAGGTGACTATCGCCTTTTTCCAAGGTGAGCTAGTTGCCTGCCTCCTGCCAAATCTCCTTGTCTTGCCGGGCACTCTCATCACATTTACCTTGCTTACCTTCACCTTAAAAGCCTTCTCTACTGCCTCCTTAACCTGAGCCTCAGTAGACTTACTCGCCACTTCAAAGGCATATTTATCCTTCTCCTTAAGAGAAGTCGCCTTCTCTGTGATCAACGGACGTCGTAAAACCTGGTAAAGATGCAACTTATTTACCCCAAATTTCCTCAATATTGCGTATCGCTGGCACGGTCGCTATCAGCATCTCATAGGAAAGCAGATCTGATACATTAATCAGTGCCGAAGGTAAGACTTTCACTTCAGCCAAATTCGACGCTGACTTGAGCACATTACGTGTAGCTTGAGCGGTAATAACCAGAGCAGAAGAGTCGATACCCAGCGAAGATAGCGCGGTTATCATATCTTTCGTCTTGGGCGCCTCGAGATCGAGTTCCTGCACCAGCCTTACGTTTCCTTCTCTGACCTTAGCAGAAAGGAGGCACTTCAGCGCCAGCCTTCTCATTTTCTTGGGCATTGCCTGGCGGTAGGAGCGCGGCTTAGGCCCAAAAGCTACCCCACCTCCTCTCAGAAGAGGCGACTTTATATCTCCTCTACGCGCTCTGCCTGTATGTTTCTGGCGATAGAGCTTCCTCGTACTGCCGCTGACTTCCCCCCTAGTCTTAGTAGACGCAGTACCTTGCCGCCGGTTAGCCAGCTGTCTTACCATTGCCTGGTGTACCACGGCCTCATTAAAAGTAACAGCAAAAATCGCCTCACTGAGCTCTATTTGCTCAGCAACCTCACCCTTTAAGTTATAGACTGGCATTTGCACTTTCTGTCACCTTGCTTTCTCGATTAACAACAGCCCTCCATTGGCTCCAGGTACCGCACCCTCCACCAGAAGCAGACTATGCTCTGGATCCGCCTGAACTACCTTAAGCTTGCGCACTGTGACTCGCTTATCGCCCATGTGCCCCGCCATGCGCTTTCCCTTAAGCACCCGCCCCGGAAAAGTAGTAGCCCCAATCGAACCGCCGGCCCGATGCCGGTCAGTCTGACCATGAGTCTTTGGCCCGCCGGCAAAGTGATGCCGCTTGACTACGCCAGCAAAACCCTTCCCCTTAGAGAAGCCGGTGATATCCACCAAGTCACCCCGCTTCAGGAAGCCAACATCCACCTTGTCACCCCGCTTGACGGAGCTAACATCGTCAGCTCTGAATTCGCGAAGATAACGAACATTCTCTAGCCCACGCAGATGTCCCTTCTGCGGAGAATTAAGCCGAGATTCCTTCAATTTGCTTTCAGCAAATCCCACCTGGACGGCATCATAACCGTCTCTATCGCGGCTCTTTATCTGAGTCACCACAGAAGGCCCCGCTTGAATAGCTGTTACTGCCACAGCTTCTCCCCTTTCCTGAAAAAGCTGCGTCATGCCTATTTTCTTACCAATAATGCCTGGAAACATCGCTTTTTCTACAACTTGATATCTATTTCTACTCCTGACGCCAAGTCGAGCTGACTCAAAGCATCTATGGTTTTGGAACTTGGCTGCAAGACATCAATTACCCTCTTATGAGTCCTGATTTCGAACTGCTCTCTGGAATCCTTGTCGATGTTAGGCGAACGAATAACACAAAACTTCTCAATGCGTGTCGGTAAAGGTACCGGGCCAACCACGATGGCGCCAGTACGCTCCACCGCATCTATTATTTGCCTGACCGCTTGATCAGCCAACTTGTGATCGAAGCTTTTGATTTTGATGCGAACCTTTTGTTCAGTCATCTGACTCTTCCTGCTTTGGTTGTGATTTGTTCCACCAAATCTTGGGGCAATTCCTCATAGCAATGAAAGCATATTGTGTAGCTTGCCCTGCCCTGGCTGAGTGACCTCAAGTCCCCAGCGAAACCAAATGTTTCCGCTAAAGGGACAAGACAGCGGATACTGGACAGATCATCGCAGCTCTCGATGCCTTCGATACGAGCTCTACGCGAGCTCAAATCGCCGACGATATCTCCTACAAACTCGTCAGGAGTCGTTACTTCCACTTCCATAATTGGCTCGAGAATAATAGGCCTGGCCTTATCTAGCCCGTCCCTCATGCTCATAAACCCCGCCATCCGGAAAGCCACATCCGAAGAGTCAACTTCATGGCAACTTCCGTCGTAGAAAGTAACCTTTACATCGATTACAGGATATCCTGCCAATGCTCCGCTTTGTAGAGCCGCTTTGACACCTGCTTCAACAGCCGGAACATAATCCCTTGGAACACTCCCACCCCGAATCTGCTCATGAAACTCAAAACCGCTGCCGCGCTCGCCTGGCTCAATTCTAAGCCAAACATGCCCATACTGCCCCCTACCACCAGATTGACGAACAAATTTCCCCTCAGATTCCAC
This sequence comes from uncultured Dehalococcoidales bacterium, assembly GCA_964557455.1. Lineage (GTDB taxonomy): Bacteria > Chloroflexota > Dehalococcoidia > GIF9 > AB-539-J10 > RBG-13-51-36. Next base: position 5,310 of record CAZLAL010000052.1, on the reverse strand, counting down.
AGGAATGCTGATTGTCTCCTTATAAGCAACCTGAGGCTTACCAGCATGGACTCTTACGCCATATTCCCGAAACATACGTTCCATCAGCACTTCCAGATGGAGTTCTCCCATCCCCGAAATCAGGGTCTGGCCTGTTTCCTTGTCATGGTAAACCTTGAAGGTAGGATCTTCCATAGTAAGCTTAGCCAGAGAATCGTCTAATTTCTCCTGATCGGCCTTGCTCTTGGGCTCAACAGCCATGGAAAGCACCGGCTCAGCGAATCGTATAACCTCAAAAAGCACCGGCCGTGCAGTCTGGGAAAGGGTATCACCTGTGGATGTCATCTTAAGCCCCACCGTCGCTACAATGCTTCCAGTATCAGCATAATCGATCTCTTCCCGATGATCGGCATGCATAATATATAATTTCCCCAACCTCTCTTTCCTGCCAGTGGTGGCATTCAAGACCTGCGCTCCAGCCTTTATCCTCCCTGAGTACACACGTAAGTAGACCAACCTGCCCATGAATGGGTCAAAAACCGTTTTGAATGCCAGAGCAGAAAACGGCTCATCATCAGCCGCCTCCAGGGTGACCTCCTGTCCGGTTTCAGGATTGATACCGCAAACAGGGGGAATATCCAGCGGCGACGGAAGATAATCCACGATAGCATCGAGCAGTGAAGGAATCCCCTTGTCTCTCAAGGCACTACCACAAAGGATAGGCACCACATGGTTTGAAACGGTCAGCTCTCTTATAGCTTTCTTGATTTGTGAAGACGAAATGTCGTATCCACTGAGATACTGCACCATAATCTCTTCGTTAAGCTCGGCTAAGTTCTCAATCAAGGCTTGACGATGTTCAGCCAGCAAAGTCTCTGCCTCTTCGCTGGGAATTCTTTCCGCCCCGTTCGAGAAAAGAATGACTTTATTCTCTACCGAGTCGACGACGCCTCGAAAGCCTGCTTCACTTCCTAGAGGGGCCTGTACTGGCAATGCGCGACACCGCAGCCTCTCGTTAATCATGGACACTGTACGATTAAAATCAGCACCAACCCTGTCCATCTTGTTAATAAAGCAAATTCTAGCTACACCATATCTATTCGCCTGGCGCCATACAGCTTCTGACTGAGCTTCTACCCCAGCAACACCATCGAAAATCACAACGCCGCCATCCAATACCCGCAGGCTACGCTCCACCTCAGCGGTGAAATCCACGTGACCGGGGGTATCGATGATATTTATACGATGTTCTCGCCACCAACAGGTCGTAGCCGCCGCAGTGATGGTAATACCTCGCTCTTTCTCCTGCTCCATCCAATCCATTACCGCCGTCCCTTCATCTACACTGCCAACCTTATAGGTGCGGCCTGCATGATGAAGCATCATCTCCGTCGCTGTTGTTTTACCAGCATCTATATGAGCGATAATGCCTATATTTCGTATTTTCTCCAAAGGGAAGACCCGCGACATGAGTTTATCCTTTGCCTCAAGTACTGCTTTTAACACGACTTCTCACCAGCGATAGTGAGCAAAGGCTTTGTTAGCCTCTGCCATCTTGCGAAGATCATCACGTTTCTTGATTGCTGCCCCTCGACCATTAATAGCATCAACCAACTCGCTTGCCAGGCTTTCGTCCATAGATTTACCACTACGGGCGCGCGCCGACGTAATCAGCCAGTTCATGGCAATAGCACGCCCTTTGTCGTCACCTACCTCCGTAGGAACCTGATATGTAGCCCCACCCACACGGCGTGATTTAACCATGAGAAGCGGCGCGGCATTCTTGATCGCCTGCTCTAAAACTTCTTCAGGCGTGCTATTCACTTGCTGAGCAGTAAGTTCTAGAGCATTATAAACAATACGCTCCGCTGTAGCTTTCTGTCCTCTCAGCATAACCCTGTTAATGAATCTAGCCACGACGACGCTGTTATACTTAGCATCTGGGCGTGGTATCCTCTTTCCTAGTTTTCTAGCTCCCCTTGGCATTTGACTCCCTTACTGCTTCGGTCCCTTGGCTCCGTACCTGCTACGACCTTGCTTGCGATTAGCTACTCCTTCGGTGTCCAGGGTGCCGCGGATAATGTGGTAGCGAATTCCAGGAACGTCCTTAACCCGCCCACCACGAATCAAAACTACCGAGTGTTCCTGCAAATTATGGCCCTCACCAGGAATATAGGCAGTTACCTCCATACCGTTGGTTAACCTAACACGGGCGACCTTGCGCAATGCCGAGTTAGGTTTCTTAGGTGTAACTGTCTTAACCTGCATGCACACACCCCTCTTCTGGGGCGCACCCTCGATCCATCTGACTTCCCCTTTCATCGTATTTCGGGTGTAATGCAATGCCGGGACCTTGCTCTTCTTTCCCTGTTTTTCCCTTCCCTTACGAACAAGTTGACTAATTGTCGGCATTCTTAATACTCCTCTATTTCAGACAATCAAAAAAGCCGCCTGGTTGTACGCCGGTCTACTCTAGGAAATTTGCTCGGCTTCAGCCAGCCGGCTTTGATAACTTTTTAAAGTCTTTACCTTCTAGTAGACGCCAAGTTAGTAATTTACCACAGGGCAATTTGGCTGTCAACTAATTATGCACTGTTTCTGCAAGTTGAATAGCTGACGGCCTTATTCATATACTTCACTTAAACTGAGGCGGCGCACAATAACATGACGGTATCCGGTAGCTGACCTGTGTTCCTTGCCGGCAACACGGCGCATGGGGGAAAGCAATCCTAGGCGCGGGAAATATGCTCAGCGGGCAGATAATTTGGGGACCTACCCTTCAGGAGCGAAGCGCAAGACTTCTGCCGGGCGAAGCTACCTGGTACTACGATATTTTGCGTGCTTTGGTTGCTAACGCAGGCCTTTTCTCTACCCCTGCTTTAGCCTTAAAAATCCTGCTGTTAGATAACCTATCTAAGACTGCAGTGAGCATTGCTATGTATTCGTCAACTTCATCGCGATCGAAGCGTATGACTTTGCTGGCTATTCGTTCGCAATAGTCGCAGTGGGCGCAGCCAGACAGGCAATTCTGCTTCTTGAAGAAATCCAGAAAACCTTCCAGAGACTGGTTATCGATGTACAAGTTGGGCGGTGCTCCGATAGCATTACCAGTTCCGTCCGACGAATCGCCATTGATAAATCGAACTTTCGGAGTAAGAGCGTTCAGAATATCGTAGAGATTACCCTCGTAATGACGTGATGCATAGGCTCTGGCAGCATTCAAAATCCGCTCGGTGGGCATTGATCTGCTGCTGATTTTGAACATGTCAATACCTATGTCCTCGTAAACATGAATATCCTCCGGCCTTACCCAACGACACTTGATGTTTTCAGACATGTCACGGAGTCTGTCCAAGGTACAACGCACTACACAATAGTCTTCGTAGTAACCATTAAGTTCATTATACTTTTGACTCGCATGCCCTAAAGTATCGTGGTGATAGTATTCGTAAGGGCACTGATACAAACAGAGATTATTCATGAGCACAGTCACTTCGCAACGCACTGCGTCCCTGATAGCCTTAAGCACCGAGAAGTCCCGATTCACGTTAATGTCCAGCGTAATAGAATCAGCACCTAAGGCTTCTAACGCTTTGGCTCGAGCAACGCTGCTCACGTGAGCAATGGTTGATACCCTTACCTGAAGCTGCGGAAATTGACTCTTTATGAGCTCAATTAGATAAGGAATGCTTACTGTAACGCTATCCACCCCGATGCTGCTGATCCACGTAAGATGCTCAAGCAACTCCCGATGCGTATTCTCGTCCCACTCCATATTACCCATGCTGGGAGCATTCAGGAGATAGTCGAACTTCAAGCCCGCTGAATGAGCCCTTCGGATGTACTCCTCCGCCTGATTTGCCAGCATGCGAATGTTATCAGGACCCGATCCCCCACTTCCTACCATTGAGCTTGGCAATACGCCATATAATTGTACGTCAGTGTCCAGTTTGCTTAATGGCAATATCAAGGCTGGATCCCAATTCGTCGGCACTAATAGTTGCATATTACTCCCCTAAAACAAACAAATAATGCTGGTCCCACACCACATTCTCCGCCCCACTTGGTGTTTTCTTTCCTATTTAGCGAAACCATAACCTATATCAGGCTGCGATGCACTATCGACGCGAAAAAACTACCGGTCAATACCTCCACGTCAAAGAGCTTTGCTCCAATACACATTACACCTCGGTGAAAATGGCAAGATCCGCCAGCGAAGGACAACACTGAAACCGTACCTCATAAAGCTCTGTATCGTGATGCGATGTATTATGCACCTAGACACGTTTTTTGTCAATACCCTGTCCGTACAGCCACAAAGCTAGATGTCTCGCACAGACGCACCCTGGTCAGAATGCCATCTTGCTCAAGCGACCGGGGAAGAACACACTCCTTTTTCAATTCCGTGCCTCTCCTTCATTCATTGACACGCCTAAATACCAGGCAGCAGTTTTCCCCTCCCAGACCAAAACTATTCTTGAGAACTACATTCACCTGGGCCGGTCTGCTCACATTGGGGACATAATCCAGGTCACAGGCGGGGTCAGGGGTCTCATAGTTTATAGTCGGGTGGATGATCCCCTTGCTCATTACTAATATAGCAGCAATGGTTTCGATGGCCCCGGCGGCAGTAATGCTATGCCCAATCATAGATTTAGTAGAGCTTACGGGAATCTTATAAGCGCGCTCTCCAAACACCATCTTAATGGCCCTAGTCTCACAGGCATCGTTCAGCTTGGTGCTCGTGCCGTGAGCATTCAGATAGTCAATCTCCTCAATCTTTACCCTGGCATTTTGCATGGCAGTACGCATCGCATAAGCCTCCGCCTCAGGAGCGGGAGCAGTTGCATCATGGGCATCGAAGGACCAGCCGACGCCAGCAACTTCAGCTAAGATAGGTGCACCCCTCTTCTTGGCATGTTCATAGCTCTCCAACACAAGTAATCCCGCCCCCTCAGCATAGACAAAACCGTTGCGGTTGAGATCAAAGGGGCGACAAGCCTTGGAAGGATCCGATTCATGAGAAAGGGCTCCCAGAATATCTATACCAGCCACGCCAACGGGCTCCAAGCTGGCATCAGAACCACCGGCTATCATCACATCGGCGTACCCTAAGCGAATGAAATTGGTCGCCGTACCTATGGCATCAGCGCCACTGGCGCACAGGCTATTGACAGCGTTGTTAGGACCCTTGGCGCCGAGCATCATCCCTACCTGCATGGATGCTGCGCTGGCGGTTGACTTGGTGATGAACAGCGGGTCAGCTCCTCTTCTCGGCCCCGTTTTTTTGTATTGCTCCCATCCCCAGACAACATAGCCTTGCTCCGTCAT
>CAZLAL010000051.1:0-2513 GCA_964557455.1 uncultured Dehalococcoidales bacterium | reverse complement strand
ACTCTGGCTGCTTATCGCAATGATTTGACTCAAATGGCAGCTTTTATCGCCGCAGAGCAAGCGAAAGGCATAATTACGTCCTATGATGAGCTTTTGAAGAGCTATTTACTCAAGCTCAGGGAGAAGAGATACTCTGTGGCAACGACGGTACGCAAACTTGCATCGGTCAAGTCGTTCTTCAGATTCATGGTTGACTCAGGAAGAATTAAGGAGAATCCGGCCAAAAATTTGCCCTCCCCTCAGGTTAAGAAGCATTCCCTTAGTTTCTTATCTCAGGCGGATTACCAGAAGTTGCTTGCTGAGCCAGCCAAGTTGTCCACTCCGGAAGCTAAAAGGGACGTAGTGATGCTGGAATTACTTTATGCCACTGGTTTACGGATAAGCGAACTGGTCGCATTGAATGTTGCCAATGTTGATTTGCAGCAAAATTGTGTGCGTGTCAATTCTAAGAGAGAAGTCCCTTTTGACCATCGTTTAAGCCTGATCTTGGGAAGTTTCCTCAGAAGCGACAGGCTGGACTTGTTATATGATGAGAAAGAGGAAGCCCTATTTCTTAACCGGCGTGGTAAGAGGTTGACCCGGCAGGGGTTCTGGCAGATTATCAAGGGTTATGCCTCCAGGGGAGGTCTGGGTGGTAAGGTCACGCCGCAGACCTTGAGGCATAGTTTTGCCAGACGTAAGCTGCAAAACGGGATTGAACTGGGTCAACTCCAGCGATTGTTGGGCCACGTGTATATTTCCAGTACAAGAATATATAAACAAACTGCACCAGGGATAGGATAATGCCAAAGAAATCACGACGCGCCAAAGCCAAACGCCTGGCTATGACGAAAGCGACAGAACAAGAACGGTCGCAGCAACCGGGGTCAGTGCCTGTCGAGGTGAAGTCTCCGGCCAGAGTATCCGCCAAGCGTCAGGATCCAAGCAGCCGCTATCAGTATGTTATACCCGAAGTTAAACGCATCGGCATTATTGCCGGAGTCATGATTCTGGTGCTCATAGTCCTGTCTTTCTTTCTTGGTTGATGTCTCCCGCAGGGTGAACCGTGGTGGACTTAGAGCGGGCCAGAGCAAATTTACTTAGACATCTTGAGCACGAAATCGCCGACAAGCGTGTAATTCAAGCTATGAAGCATGTTCGGCGGGAAGTCTTCGTGTCACCAGAGCAATATCATTTCGCTTATGGTGATCACCCGTTGAGCATCGGCTTCGGGCAGACCATTTCCCAGCCGTTCATTGTGGCCCTGATGGTGCAGGCTCTGGAACTTAGGGGAAATGAGAAGGTGCTGGAGCTGGGCACGGGCAGCGGCTATGAGGCAGCGATATTGGCTGAGTTAGCTGAGAAAGTGGTTACTGTAGAGTATATACCCGAATTGGCCGAATCAGCCAGGCGAGTCCTGGATAGGCTTGGCTATTCAAACATTGAAGTTCACGTAGCGGGCAAGACTCTGGGTTGGCCCGAGGGGGCTCCCTACGATGCTATTATAGTTTCTGCTGGTGCACCGAGTGTGCCTCAAGTTCTTGTTGAGCAGCTCAGTTATGGCGGGCGACTGGTAATCCCTGTTGGCACTCGATGGCAGCAAGAATTGCTCAGGGTCACTAGGCTGAGAAAAGGGAACACGACTGAGAATCTGGGTGGCTGCTATTTTGTGCCCCTTATCGGTGAAGGTGCTTGGCAAGTCTAAGGAATTCTGGTTCTCTCGGGCGGACCGCAGCAACGGCGGTAGAATGGCCGAAATGAAAGAAGGAGACTAAGGCATGGAAATTGTTGAAGCTATTCAGCAGAGAAAGAGCATTCGGCGCTTCAAATGCAGCCCTGTGCCCAAGAAAATCTTGAACGAGATAATGGAGCTAGCTTTGCGAGCTCCTTCTTGGGAAAACACTCAGCCCTGGGAATTCGGTATAGTGACGGGGGAAAAGCTGGAGCAAATAAGACAAGCCTGCGTTGAGAGGGCGGACGAGGAAATTAATCCAGATATTCCTGGGCCAGGAGTTTTTCCCGAGCCCTACAATACTCGCCGTCGTGTTTTGGGCAGGAAAGTCTTCGAACTAGAGGGAATAAAGAGGGATGATAGGGAAAAGAGGAAATGGTGGTTCCTGCAGGGCTTGAGGCTGTACGAAGCTCCTTGCGTCGTATACATCTATGTTGACCGTGCTTTCTATCGGCAGGGCGACAGGCTAAACGTTTTTTCCATATTTGACTGTGGTTTGGTAGCTGGGCACATTATGCTGCTGGCTACCAAATATGGACTGGGAACGGTGGCTGAAATACAGGCTGTGCTTTATCCTGATGTATTGAGGAAAGTGTTGAGCATACCAGATTCCAAGCTCATAGTGCTCGGCATAGCTGTTGGCTACCCTGACTGGGATGACCCTGTGAATCAGCTCCGCTCTGAAAGGGAACCGCTGGATAGCGTGAGCACCTGGTACGGCTTCGATTAGAAGATAGTTGACATAAGAAGTGCCCCCAAGGGGATTCGGACCCCTGATCTTCAGCTTGAAAGGCTGATGTCC
>CAZLAL010000050.1:0-4137 GCA_964557455.1 uncultured Dehalococcoidales bacterium | reverse complement strand
TGGGCAGTACAGGATTTGAACCTGTGACCTTCGGTATGTGAAACCGACGCTCTAACCACTGAGCCAACTGCCCGTGCCAACATCTATTAAAACATACTTACTTTGCCATACACAAGCGATATTGCCGTTGAATTAGACGCCAGAAGTCTCGTTAGTCTCTGGACAAACCCAGAGGTCTGATTCTCGACCTACTCGGGCTCTTTGGAAATCCGGCCTGCGCCTCGCACCAGAATGTCCTGAAACGCGTTCCACAGCCTCAACAGACCCTGTCAATCCTCACGATAGAGGGGATTTTCAAAAGTCTCTCTGACCAATCTACCCCTACAGAGTTGCCCTTTCCGCTCTAGGCCGAATAAGTGCTGCTCAGCCGTCTTTCCTGGCGGCATCATCCTGAGTACTGCTTTGGCACCAGATTGGACAACAATAACTGCCAGCAAAGATGTCTCAACAACACGCCTAAGCAGGAAAAAGCCGAGCCCGGCTACAAGAGTCCCACACAGCGTCACCAGTCGCAAGCCAATTCTGTGAATCAACCACCCGACAAGTATACCCATCGAAGCGCCAACCAGAGTACCTATCGTCATAGCAAGGGCTGCCTGTGTCCGTGCCCATCCCATATCCGTCACCATTACTTCAAAGAACACAGGGAAGGCATAGAAGTTCGTCCCTACCCCGGAGAGCAGTAGTAGAAACGCCCCGCCCACCACCCACCAGCCATAATATACTCTCCTCATACCTATCTGCCGACGGGCGGACCTGAAGAGCATCAAGAGCACTGATGAGATGTTACCTGATTCGCTCCAAATCAGCCCGCTGAAGGAGCTTCATCTTTTCTTTGACCTCTCTCATAGTCTCTCTAGCTATGGCTTCAGCTCGATTAGCTCCGTCAGCAAGAACCTGACCGACATAAGCAGGCTGGGAGGCCAAACTGGCCCGTCTCTCCCGAAAAGGCTCGAGGTTCGAACTAATGCTATCAGCGAGTATCTTTTTGCAGTCCACACAGCCGATGCGAGCGCTACGACACTCCGAGGCAATTTCCTCTACGCGGCCCGGGGTGAAATAGTTGTGGAGTCGGAAGACATTGCAGATGTCAGGATGACCGGGGTCAGAGCGGTATTTCCGCGCCGGGTCTGTAACAGCGCTCATAACTCGCTTCAAAATCTCTTCAGGCGAAGCAGATATTTCAATATGATTATCATAGCTCTTACTCATCTTCTGCACGCCATCCAGGCCCACAACTAGAGGAAAATTAGTGAGCTTCGCCTGTGGCTCAGGAAATACGAATCCGAAAAGCGAATTGAACCGACGGACTATCTCACGAGCCAGCTCCAGGTGAGGAAGTTGATCCTCGCCCACAGGAACAACCTCGCCCTTATAGAGGGCAATATCAGCGGTCATAAGAACAGGGTAACCAACCAGACCATAATTGACGTTATCCGGCTGCATCTTCACCTTCTCCTTGAATGTGGGAACGCGCAATAGCCAGCTTAATGGCGTCACCATGCTGAACAGGGTGTGGAGCTCCATCACCTGGGGAACATGGGACTGAACAAAGATGATGCTCTTCTGCGGGTCAATGCCAGCCGCCAGCCAGTCCAGCACCATCTCGTAAATATCTTCTCGAAGGGACTCCGTGTTCTCCAGAGTGGTGAGAGCATGAATATCCACGATGCAATAGACGCAGTCATATTCATCCTGGAGGGCAACGTAATTCTGTATCGCTCCAACATAGTTGCCGATGTGCTGGCGGCCAGTAGGCCGAGCGCCTGAGAAAACGCGCTTTCTCATCTATTTGTGGCTGAGTTTAACACATAGTATAAACACGTAACAAGGCTGAAGGAAACGTACCAGAGAAGTTACTAGACAAGTCAAGCTGGTCTGCTAAGATTGCGATTTAGGCCAAGACTGGTTGGGCAGCCCAAGGACAATATGAAACGCCAATTCGGCCGCTGATTTTTGCCCCGGTATTGAAATTTGACTGCCCTCGAACAACCCCAGACCTTGCTCAGGAAATGAACTGTAAGAATATGATCCTCAAAGGCAAAGGAAACCATTATCATTTGATTTTGATTGGCTTACGTGTTTTCATATTCTTTACGGTCACTTTTGGACTGCTGACATCTATATTCTCGCTGGCCTTCTCGTAGGCGGCAACCACGGCATTCCGGTCTTTTTCGACTACCTCAGCCAACGGTATCTCTGTATCAGCCGATGCTTTTGGCGAATCATAGCCCAGCAAATCGGCAAATCTACGGTTACCCATTTTGTGGACATCCTCGATACCCCCAGATGATATAAAATCTACATCGGTACTGATTCACGAAATCTGGTTAAGATAGAGTCAAGCTACATGACACTTCGGTGCGTGATATTCGGGTTATAAGTGAGTCTGAACTTTCTATTCATATCTGGTATCATAAAACGGGCGGACATGGTTTTGAGAAAAAGGCCTAAAATATTCTTCGCCATTTCGGTGACATTGATATTGTTCATAGCCTCGTTTTTCATTTTTGTTAACATTGATACGGGCAGCCCTGCCGAGTTAGCTCAAATACAAAGTCAACTAGGGACGACCTGTAACAAACCGGCAATAGTGGAGGGCGTCGAACCATATACTCAACCTGACCCTTACACTTGTGCCGTCACCGCTCAAAGCATCATCATTTCTTTTTTGACCAATAAAAGCGCCCCGCCAGAGTCTCTGATTGAAAAATATGGTTTGACCCGAGGCATGAAACTGGAACAGTTCATAGATATACTGGCCAAGGAGCTCCCTGATTATGAAGTATACTATCAGCATGATAAAAGTGACCTTGATATGATTCAGGCCATACAGCGGCAGCTCTCATCCGGCATACCCGTACCTGTATTCCTTGGTACACCGAATCCTTATAATGAACCCTATTATGACTTTCATGCCTCGGTTGTTACCAGCATTGACCTTGAGAAACAAGAAATAGGTATTGTCAATCCTTACGGTTACCTAGAGCAAATTTCTCTGATGGAATTTTTGGACCGTATGTCCTATCGTGGAATAAGGAATTACCCACTCGTGCAGAGAGTGGTGTTGAAATTAGGTCTGATGGATAGGAACTCTATTGTCTTATTGACGGAGAAATGATTATTTAGATGAGAAACCCGGCAGTGATTGGACTTGAAGCAATGTCCAATCTTATGAGTCCCTTTGGTAGGTATTAGGCTAAGAGAGTCAGGTTACTCCGCTTGTTTCACAATCTAGTATTCTGGTATTTCTATAGAAGCGGAGGTATGGTGGGTTACGGACAAGATAAGTAGAAACGTGTGTTTTCGCTGTGGTAGTTGCCCTCCTAGCATTGGCTTGCGAGATCATTCGAATAGTCTCCCGCTTGTCCGTGTCTTAAAGCACTAAAGCTAAAGCGCTTAGCCGCTGGCTAAGGCGTCGTGCTCGAATTGCTTTGTAACTGACCAGCCATTCGAGGCTAAATGGTTGGTTTAAAACCATTTGTGCAACCCTTGGATCGTAGCTATACTGGAACCCCCCGCGCTAGCCCCCCTCCAAGACTATGAGCGACCTTGGAGCAACCCTCAAATACAATGCCTGCTACTGCCTTACCTACCTTCTCTGCGTGGCTCATCCAAACCATCAATTGGAAACAAGGTAAGTTGGTCCTTTCGGCGCGTCCAGAAGGCCAGTGAGTATGCACTTCTCTGTGCTAGTAAATACTTTGTCAGCAAATGCGCGGCCTACCTATTTGATACCTGACTAAGGGATAGCCGGACTCACCCCCAGTCCGGAACAACCTGAGGCCCCTCTTCCTTACTTTACTGTTGGGAATGCGAAAAAGTGCAATCGGGTGATCTTAGATTCTATGGTTCGTACCGCATACCGCATTTGAACCTGCTATCTGCTGCTTAAAACCAAAACCTCGCGGTAACAAACTGCAGGCGTATCGCCAAACACAGCTTCGATTACCAGCACATGCTGACCAAGACGACTCAGAAATTTAGCCCTGAATGAATTCTCTGATGTAGCGATTGACAAGCGCCGGTTTCTCGTGAATGACCCAGTGCGAGGCATCGGGAATGCGCTTGATGGTCAACTTTGCGACATATTCTTCCAGACCTTCTAGATTTCCGGTAAGCAGGTATTTGTCCTTC
>CAZLAL010000049.1:0-4972 GCA_964557455.1 uncultured Dehalococcoidales bacterium | reverse complement strand
GCGACACAATATAACGTCGGGTTGAATACCGATTCTCCGTAACTCATTGACGCTGTGTTGGGTGGGCTTGGTCTTCAGTTCATCCGTCGCTGCGATATGCGGCAGAAACGTGACATGAATATATAGCACATTATCTCTGCCCTCTTCTTTTCTCATCTGCCTTATAGCTTCGAGAAAAGGTTGCCCTTCAATATCCCCCACCGTGCCCCCAACTTCAACGATGACTACTTCAGGCTGAGATATTTCCGCTACTTTCCTTATTCTCCTCTTTATTTCGTTGGTTACATGGGGAACCACCTGAATTGTGCCTCCCAAAAAATCGCCTCGCCTCTCGTCAGCAATAACCGAAGAATACACTTGGCCGGAAGTCACGTTGGAAGCTTGAGTTAGCTCCACTCCGATGAACCTTTCGTAATGCCCCAAATCTAAATCAGTCTCGGCGCCATCCTGAGTGACAAACACTTCTCCGTGTTGGTACGGGGACATTGTCCCGGGGTCAACGTTTAGATAAGGGTCAAGCTTCTGCACGGAGACAGATATACCACGACTCTTCAATATCTTGCCGATAGAGGCTACTGAGACTCCCTTGCCTACAGAACTAACTACACCGCCAGTAATGAAGATATACTTACTCACTGTTTATTACAAGAGCATAGCGAAAACCAAATCCAGTAGGTTGATGCAAAAAGTGAAGCAAGCTCGGGTTTTCTTGTATTATAGAGACTCACAATGCAAATTGTCAAGTCTATCTACCCACGGGTATGGTCTGGCACACCATGTTTCACGCTTGGAGACAGATTTTCGATTGAAAGGATACCGATGCTATAATACCCATACAGGAGAATATTGAGAAAATACGTTCTGGTTGCAGTAATACTGGTAGTGTTAGGTATCGGTATCTGGGCCTTATCCCTTTCGCCAGCACCTAACACACCCCAATCTGAGAACCCAGTCCAGCACAATGATCCTCAGTGGGCATTCCCATTAGAGGATGAGCCGACTATCCCCCTGCCTGACTTTCGGCCGGTAGTTGTTGATGTAATCCCTTCGGTGGTTTGCGTAACCGCGGAGGTGGTCTCTTCTGACTTCTTTGGCCATCAGTATACTGAATCCGTTGCTGGGTCTGGAATACTCATTGATGATAAAGGATATATTGCGACCAACAGTCACGTAGTTGAAGATGCCGAGAATATCTACGTGGAGTTGGCCGATGAGAGGACCTTTCCCGCAGATATAGTGGGCAGCGACAGCTTATCTGACCTTGCTGTCATAAAGATAGATGCTACGGATTTGCCCTATGCTTCCTGGGGAGACTCAAGTTCACTATCTCTTGGAGAATGGGTGCTAGCTATTGGTAACGCCCTGGGAGGGGGAGAAATGATGGTGTCTGCCGGCGTGGTTAGCCGATTATATGTATCTGTGAACGTCGAGGGGAATGTCCTTTACGGTTTGATTCAGACTGATGCAGCTATTAATCCCGGCAATAGCGGTGGCCCGCTGGTGAACATGGCTGGTGAAATAATAGGCATTACCAGTGTTAAGATAGTTGCCACTGATGTGGAAGGTATAGGCTATGCCATAAGCAGTAGTGAGGCTAAGCCAATCATTGAGGAGCTAATTCACTACGGTCGGGTAGTCTATCCCTGGCTGGGAGTGGCCGTGTCTACGGTTACCCCATTAATAGCCGCTTCACAGAGTCTCTCGGTGGACAGCGGCGCAATTATTGAAGAGCTAGTCGATAATAGCCCCGCGCAGGCTGCGGGGTTGAGAGTAGACGACATCATCATCGGCTTTGGGGGTGAAAAGGTACAGGACATTGCCGACCTCATCAAGGCCATTCGAAGCAGCGAAGTCGGGGAAGACGTGGAAATAGTCTTCGTTAGGGGCGAAGATACGAAAACAACTTCAGCCCGACTGGTAGAACGCCCGACTCCATAGACCGAGCTTCCTTTCAAGGGACCCTGGCACCAAGTACAATGTACTAGGCAATATCCATACCTGAGAACCAGAGGGCAGACTCTTGACTAGTGCCCTCTGACTTGACGTTCTTATCCCTCCCCTTTTCTACCTTAGCGGAATTTCTCTAGCGCTCAAGAATTAGGGTTGAGAATTTGCTTTCCTTATTGCCAGAAAGACTTCGCTATTTGAGATACGGTGCTTCTCACTGTAAGCCCCTTCAGGAGCCACGCCATCAATGAATTCCTCAGATAAAGTCTCTTGCTTGATATACGTGGCAAAAGTATCCATCGCCTCTTTGACTACTGGTTCCCTTGTTTGGTAATAAGCAATAATACGGTCGGCGATGTTAAGCCTCGCGTTACGACGCATGTTCTGAAGATAACGCACAAGCTCCCTGCTGATGCCTTCACCAATTAGCTCCGGAGTCAACTCAGTGCTTATAGCCACCCGATATCTGTCCTCGCCAGCCACGCTGTAACCGGGCATCTCCAAATCGAGTCTTCCTCCTTGTTCAGCCTGAATCAGTATGACGACTTCCTTAGCATTTATCTCGTCCATTACCTCGCCAGCCAGCTTATGTAAAGCTTCTTTCTCTTCCTTGGTCTCGACGCCCACCACCGCTTTGGCCACGGGCTGCCGCACCTTAATCCCTGCCTTAGCCCGTGCCGCCCTGCCCAAGCTGGATACTTTCATAGCCAGCTCAACATCTCTGTTTAGCTTCTCATTAGTTCTAGCCTCATCCGGTAACGGGAAATCAGTCAGATGGACGCTTTCTCCGGCGTCAGGCTGGACAGAGCGAACCAAATTCTGATATAGCTTTTCAGCGATAAACGGCATAAAGGGGGCCAACACTTGAGACAAAGTCACCAGACACTGATATAGCGTAGTATATGCAGCCAGCTTATCCGCATCGTTCTCGCTCTTCCAAAACCGGCGGCGGTTCCTTCTCACATACCAATTAGACAGATCATTCACAAATTCATCAATCCTACGTGTTGCAGAAGTAGGATTGTAACCATCCATCAATCTGGTCACCTCGCCTACAAGGCGGTTGAGCTCCGAAATGATCCAGTTGTCCAACGTGGTGAAGGCTTTGGGCTGCCCACTATCCAGCGTCAAGGACTGAGGCACAAAGCGGTCAATATTGGCATAAAGGGCAAAAAAGGAATACGTATTCCACAAAGTGAACAGGAATTTACGCATCGTTTCCTCGAGCATCTTGCTCGAGAAGCGGTGGTTATCTTCTCCCGGAGTAGAAACCAGCATATACCACCGTAGCGCATCGGCGCCATAGTCATTAATCACAGCCCAGGGGTCGACTACATTACCCTTGGACTTACTCATTTTATCACCCTGCGCATCAACGACATGCCCTAAGCAGATCACATTCTTGTAGCAAGGACGTTTGAAAAGTAGGGTAGATATGGCGTGTAAGCTATAAAACCAGCCCCGGGTTTGGTCCACAGCCTCGGAAATGAAATCAGCGGGGAAATTCTGCTCGAACTTATCTTCATTTTCGAAGGGATAATGCCACTGAGCTATAGGCATGGCTCCCGAGTCAAACCAGCAGTCAATTACTTCAGGCACACGCTGCATCCTGCCGCCGCATTTAGGACAGGCAAATGTTATTTCATCCACATAAGGGCGATGCAAATCCAAATCCTTCGTTAAGCCACTGATTGCCGGCTTTGCGCTTAACTCATCCACACTGGCAACACATTCATAATTGCCGCACGAAGAACACCGCCACACATTGAGCGGAGTCCCCCAATATCTCTCTCTGGAAAAAGCCCAATCGACGTTGTTTTCCAGCCAATCGCCAAAACGACCCTGCTTGATATAATCGGGGTACCAGTTTATCTTGGCGTTGCCCTCTATAAGATCTTTCTTCACTGCTGTCGTCCTGATGTACCAAGCTGGTTTAGCGTAGTAGATAAGAGGCGTCTCACACCTCCAGCAGAAGGGATACGTATGGATAATTTTCTCGCTGCGATAAAGCAACCCGCGTGATTTCAGGTCATCGAGGATCAACGGGTCAGCTTCTTTAACAAATCTGCCAGCAAAGGAGTATGTTCCGGTGACCTTGCCCTCTAAATCCACGGGCTGAACAAAATCAAGTCCACTACTCATTCCAATGTCAAAATCAATCTCTCCAAACGCTGGAGCAATATGAACCACTCCCGTGCCTTCATCTAACGAGACGAAATCAGCGTTGATTACGGGATAAGTCAGATCTTGCCCTGTCTCCTTTACGCGCAGTGTTGGCAACTCCAGGCGCTGTACTGCAAAATCATGCGGATTAAATAAGGGCTCATATCCAACACCGGCAAGGTTCTCACCGTTAAAAACTCCCGACTCGGTGTATCCTTCAAGTCCCACCTTAGCGGCAAGAGTCTTAGCTAGAATGAGATAATCTTGTTCGCTCTCCATCACAGTATACTCAGCCTGCGGAGCAATTGCTAAAGCTGTATTCCCAGGCAGTGTCCACGGTGTCGTTGTCCACGCCAAGAGAAATGCTGGTTTGCCTGACTCATACCCGGGAGAAAGAAGAGAACGAAGTTTTCCTTCTTTCCCAAGCGAGGTCGGCTTTAGTCTGAACTTTATGTACACTGATGGGTCTTCAGCGTCATCCCGGTAACCCAACGCCACTTCATGAGAACTAAGGGATGTGCCACATCTAGGGCAATGGGGTATCACTTTGTAGCCTCGATAGATGAGTCCCTTGTCCCATAGCTGCTTCGTTATCCACCAGCACGATTCAATATAGCTATTGTCTAGTGTAACATACGGATGTTCCATATCCATCCAGCAGCCAAGACGCTCTGTCATAGCTTCCCATTGTTTGATGTACTTGAAAACGCTTTGCCTACAATGGTCATTGAATCGCGCTACTCCATATTCTTCAATTTCCGCTTTGCTATTCAGGGCAAGAGAGCTTTCTACCTCCAGTTCTACCGGCAATCCATGTGTGTCCCAGCCTGCCTTTCGCGGCACATGGTAACCCTTCATCGTC
>CAZLAL010000048.1:0-8307 GCA_964557455.1 uncultured Dehalococcoidales bacterium | reverse complement strand
GGCGGCGGTATCAGGCAAAAAGATGTGGCAATAGATATATTGCATCGGGGGATAGGCCGGATAATTCTGGGCACTGCCGCGATAGAGAACCGGGAACTGATAGAAGAGCTGTGCCGGCAATTTGGTGATGCTATTGCCGTTAGCCTCGATGCCCGGGAAGGCAACATAGCCACCCGCGGCTGGCAGAAGGACACGGTTGTTCAGGTTCTCCAGTTGAGCCGGCAGATGATTGACGCCGGAGTGAGGCGCTTCATCTATACCGACATAAAAAGGGATGGCACCCTGACCGAGCCCAATTTTGACAGGATAAGCAGCTTGCTCGCCGAGGTAAGTGTTCCCGTCATGGTGGCCGGGGGAATTTGCAGGCTGGGGCATTTACGGAGGCTTAAGGAGCTTGGCGTGCAAGGGGTCATCATAGGCAAAGCTCTTTACACCGGTGATATTGACTTGGGCGAAGCTGTAATCAATTTTGCAACGTAGATTATAATTGACTGCGCAAATCATTATAGCTCTCTCTCCGCTAAGGGGAGAGAGTTAGAGTGAGGGGGCTGTTGACAAGAGCCAGGAGCCAAGGGCTAGTAGCTAGGCGCCAGGAGCAAGGAGCAGAGGCCGAATTTATCCCTGCCTGTTCCCCTCTTAAGGTAAGAGAGGTTAGGGGAGTTATGGCCACCGAAATGGTCCCTGGCCCCCTTAGTTTACGGAGGAAAGATGATATGAGGGATGCAGAGAGATTCTGCAAATTGATTATGATTTAGGAGGCGAATGTTAAAGTTTGATGATAAAGGTTTGATTCCGGCTGTCATCCAGGATGCCGGGAACGATGAGGTCTTGATGCTGGGCTACATGAACAAAGAGTCGCTAAGGCGCACGCTGGCCAGCGGAGATGTCTGGTTCTACAGCCGCAGCCGGCAGGAATTGTGGCACAAAGGAGAGACCTCGGGCAATTTCCTCAGGTTGAAGTCCATTATCAAGGACTGCGACAGCGATACTCTACTGGTAAAAGCTGAGCCTACCGGTCCGGTATGTCATACCGGCAACCGGACCTGTTTCTTCCAGCAATTGGAAAGCGAAGACACAGCCTAGCGGCCTGATCCGTCCTCTCAATAGGCGCTGAGTTTGTTTCCGCCTCACTCGAGTCAGGGACGAAACCTGTCATTACGATGCTGGCTAAATCCCAGACTTCAATCGAATCTCCGAGAATACCAGATGACGAAGCACAAATGTCAGAGCAAGCTCAGAATTCAGATGGAAGAAAGGTGTGTTTGACGTTTAAGCGTCTGGATCTAGATTGTGATTTGGGTCTTGAGGTTTGGGATTAGCTGAATCAGTTGTGCTATTAGCGTTTGCTCAGTACTTGGTGCCTGGAATCCGGCGGTTTGGATTCTGGCCTGAGAAACTGTCACACACCTTATAGCTGCTCGCAAGTACGTATTGTCTAAAGAAGGGAGGGGGCAGCTTCAAGCTGCCCCCTCCCTATTCTCGCCCGTCGGGTATTTGAAGTACCTTCCGATCATTGCTGACCCCGGGAAATCAGCCTGACACTATCACTTAAATACCGCCTTCATCGCAACCGGGCGAGAACATCATTTCACTGCCAAAGCCACTATCAGGAGGGGTCGAAGGCTGGAGCGTCCACATCTCCGAACGGCGTGAAGAGACCGCAGGCTATGGCGTTGATCAGGTCACCCAACCAGGCGGGAAGGCCCAAGTCCGCCGGAAGGGCAGCAAGCACCATCCCCACTAGGCCCAGTCCCCAGCCCATCATATCCACAGTCCAGGAAAGCGGACCACCGGCCCATTCGGCAATGGGGTCGGTCAGGTCCGAATTCAACCATGCGGGCAGGCTGAGGGGAGTGGCGATTATTTCTAGAATGTCTCCTACAAGTTCAATGCCGCTCTGAATGATTGCAAACGGGGTCTTGGCAAATGTGTCCGGCTCAGTATATGCTGCCACGGCACCAGGCACGACGGCCATGGTCAGCAACGCCAGAGCAACGCCAATACTGACTAATTTTTTCACCTAAACCTCCTTTGATTTGATTATTTCGAAACTTGGCTGACACCCCGATTTCCCGGCCTCGGGATGGATCTTGACTCTTCTTGAATTCCCCCTTGGTCACCTCCTTTCCGGGCTCCTGACCCATCAAGGTTCACCGAATTACGTGAAACGATGGAAAAAGCGAAATGTTAAGATCTTGTTAAGTACAGTATATTTTGCGAGCGGGGACTTGTCAAGTCCCTGCCGCCAGACTTTAACAAAAACCGTGTAAAAGGGTGAGCATCTCCCGCGGACCAACAGCCATGTCTTGACAAATTTGTCATAATGCAGATATTATGTTGTTTGTAGGTGAGGCTGTTTAGCAAGCTAGTAGGCCAATCTGTCTTACTTGCTGGCTGAGAGGATTCGTTCCCTGCAATTGGTGCCGCTGGACAGGTGACAGCGCCTAAAATTGGCCTGAGGTTCCATATAATTGAGTAGCCTCCTACAAATAAGATAGAGAGGATAACGGTTTGCTCTTCCTAAAGCACGCGCGGGGTTTGTTGTATCTTTCCTATCCATCCCGGGACTCACTATGAGAGGGCTTACCTGTTACAGGGACTGAAAATGCGGGCAAAGGTAATACAGGCTCCCATCATGGCTGTGCTTCTTCTGTTGGCCCTGTTATTACCACAATCGGCTCTCGCAGCCGGACCTAGTATATCGTGGGTCACTATATCAGATATCTCTGAGACTACGGCCGAGATAAGCTGGGTTACAAACACGACGAGTGATAGTCGGGTCAACTACGGCACCAGCCCAGCGTTGGGGCAGAATGAGTATGATTCCACTGAGGGCACCACCCATAATATAATCCTTACTGGCTTGACTCAGGGCACAAAATACTACTTCGAGGTAGAATCTACCGACGCTTCCGGGACTTCCAATGATGACAATGACGGTGAATTCTACTCCTTCACAACACTGACACCGGTAACTTACTCCATCACTCTTGACGATGTTTGTGGGGTCTGTGGTGACCTGGTCGAAGCAGGGGTCTGCGGCGAGATCATCGGAGTGACAGCGGCTGTGGCAGCGGCCGGCACCTACTACATCTGCTGGGATTCTCGGGCAGCTGCCAATGTCGTAGCGACATTCACTGCAGGCGCGCCCGGAGTCTACGACGATATCACATTCTTTATGCCTGAGGCTAAGAAGGGCATTCATAATGTTTATTTGGCCAGCAGCACTTATGGCGACCCGGGCGGCAATCCTTTTGCCACGTTTGAGGTCTTACCTTCTGTGAAGAGTGACGCCGAAAAAGGACCGGTGGGCATGACGGTAACTCTCACCGGCTATGGTTTTCCCGACTCAAAGGAAACTAGGGCTGCTCTCTTCCAGGGTGAGTCAAAGAAGGGCGAAGAAGAAAAAGATACGGCTGACGCCAAGGGTACCTGGGGGCCGATATCCTACACGATTCCACACACCCCCGCTGGTGACTATGTCTTTAAGGTCGAGACTAACGAAGGTGGTTCTGTGGGCTGGGTAAACTGGGTTAACAAAGACTTCGAGGTGACTCCACAAATCACCATCATTCCTGCTTCGGGAACGGTCGGCCGGGCCATTAACGTAGAGGGTACCGGCTTTGCCAGTGAAGAGGAGGATATTGAGATTACCTTCGACGGAGACGTAACAAAAGAAAACGTCTTTGCTGATGTAGATGGCTCGTGGACTGCGAGCATTACCGTCCCCATTTGTACCTGCGGTCGCTATATCATCGATGCTTCAGGAAGCGCGACCCGGGCTCGTGACGTTCCGGATGTCACATTCACCCTGGTTCCCGGAATATCGGTTCAGCCGGTTTCGGCTTACGTGGGCGACACGATTACGGTCAAAGGAGGCGGTTTTGCACCCGGGGAGATGGGCATCACGGTTAGTCTGGGCGGAACATCTGTTGCTACCGGTACCATCGCTGCTGATGACCACGGTTGCTGGGAATCCTCCTTCAGTCTACCGGCCAGCGCTTACGGCAGCCATACTGTGTCGGCTTCCGGCCAAACAACCCCTGCGGTGAGCACTAGCCTTAGTACCCTGGCTCAAATAACAGACCTCAGCCCTGTTGAGGGTGCGCCCGGCGACTCCGTGAGCCTAACCGGCAACGGCTTTCACGGTAGTCAAGAATTGACTGTGACACTTGGGGGCATCACCGTCTCAGGGGAGACGCAGAGTAGTGCGTCCAATGGCAATGTTAACATCACTTTCCGGGTGCCGAAAGGAAGCACTGCTGGCGGACGGAAGCTGCTGGTGACCGACGAAGATGGAGCTACCGACGAGGTTGACTTCACCGTGACGGCAAAGACCCTATCGACCGTTCCACTGCCTATCTCGCCCAAGGATAGCACACTGAGGTCCGGAAGGGTGACCTTTGTCTGGCAAGGAGTCACGGGCAGCACGGGTTATACATATACCCTCGAGATTGTAGGCCACTGGTCTAAGCCGGGTATTGAGGCAAGCACGTACACATTAACTGATACAGAGACTGTGACGGAGACTCTGGGCAAGGGGATCTACTCGTGGCGAGTCAAGCTGGTGGACTCTTATGGCAACGAAAGCCCTTGGTCGGATGCTGTTGAGTTCAAGGTATCCCCGATTCCGACCTGGGTATGGGTTGTGGTGGGACTGGTGGTTCTCATCGTACTCATGGTAGTGGCGTATAGAGAGACGAAATTTAGGGTAACGGAATAACGTTAACCGCTTAGGTATCGGTCGTGCAATGGCGGTTGCAGGGGGAAAGGTTATTGAGCTGGGGGAGAGACTGATGGTACGTCAGCTCACGGTCATGTATGGAATTCTTCAGAGAGAGCATGTCGGTTCTTTGCCTGTGCAGCATAAGGAGCGTGGGCAGATATGATAGTTGCTATGCTGGTCCTGCCAATGGTCTTTGTTTCCATGTCCTTGAGTGTAGTGACGTTTATGCTGGTGCTTCTTTCTGCAGTATTGACCGCATTCATGGGCGCATTTGTAGGTAGTCTGGTTATCTATGCTACAGCCTTTGTGAGTTTTCTTCTGCTACTATTCTCATGAGATATCTTAGAGCGGATATGCTACGCGATGAAAGAGAGCAAGGTGGATTTTCCCTGGTGAGCTAAGGAGAGTAAGACGATATGAGCTGTTTGGTGCTCTTATTACTGACTGCGGTTATCATTTACTACGGTGCAACGATAGCCTTTTTCCTGGCTGTTGGGATGGTGCCGCTGGCCATCTTATCTCTGGTGCTGATACCGTTGGCAATTCTCTTCACATGGCGCATCATCTATCCCTGGCTGGTGCGGATGGGAAGATGGTCCGCGCAGTTCAGGAACATCATCTTTCTCGCCTTTGTGTTGATAATCGCAGGCATCGGAGTAGGTTATCTTATTCCTGGTGTCCCCGTTATCACGATACCGCTGGTGGGGATAAGCGTACCGGCCACTGTCTTGCTCTTTGGAGGACTCTTCCTGTTCTTGCTGTTGTTGGGCCTCGTAGTCTGGCTGGTTAGGATATGGCGTCGCGGGTGGCCGTTGACGAGGAACTTTTTCTGGGATATCTGGTTTCGTATTGTTGCACTGTTCTGGAAAATAGTGCTGGGGATTCCTCTGGGTATAGCCTGGTTTCTCTACCACCCTCCCCTGCGCTGGCTGATAGCAGCCTTCCTGTTTTATATGAGGGGCATGGCAGCCGCAGCAGCCTGGCTTTTGTACAACCCACCATTGAGTAGCATACTGAAGGCTATCGCTGCCATTACTCGCTTAGTTGGTCGGATAACAGCTTGGATCCTGTATAACCCCCCAATAAGCTGGGTTATAGAATTCGGGATATTTATTCTCAGGCTGATAGCCCGCCCCGCCAGCAGCGTGATTTATCACATCTGGTCATGGTGGCCCGTTACCGGTGTCAGGGGAACAGTAGATAAAGGGATAACCACTGAGGCTAAGTCCTATCAGGACTACAAATATGCGTAGAACCGCTTTGCCCATCTCGCCCGGAAAGCGCTGATCATGTCCATATCGCCAAAAGCTGATTAAGGATATCAGGCAAAGAGCAGACAGTCAGCCGTTAACTTAACTTCCGATACTGAATCCTATCAGTAGCACGAGTATGCCCAGGATGACGGTAGCAGCGCCGCCGAGTAACCCGGCGACGTCCATGTGAGTGAAAAGTCTACCAAATATCTCTTTGCCAAAGGATGCGGTTTGGGGCGTTAAGCCACTTGGTTCTGCAGGGGATTCTGCCCCCATCTCAGTGGAGGGTCTGTCAAACATGGGCAATACCATCTTTCTCCACTCACGTGACTCTCGATAGACTACACCGGCTATTATTATGCCAACAATGACAAAAAAGACGCCCAATACTATAACCAACGTAGCCAGGTTGATATCAACTATTTCAGCTGGTAAAGGGTTCGCTGTGCCCGCTTCTGGGCCCATTCTTCACCTCCTTTTCCCATCAGACTCATCCAGTAGTTTTCTCGAATCACAATCAAACGGCGTTGCATCAGGCGAGTCTCACTTCACCCTAGCGTAGCATAGCTATTACATGGTGTCAATAGTTCTCTGTTGCGCCAGCGGTTGTGGTAAAATCGACCACGGTCCGTATTGTGATGTTAGCTGTTTTGGACCTGGGCAATAGCCAAGGGGCCAGCTCCTGTGTGAGGAATCTGTTCTGAGCCAGACTCGTCGCTCGTCCCGATTTGATGGGGACTCCCTCGGAACGGGACAAAGCGAACGGCTCAGAATGACGGGAGGGTGTTAGTTCACACCGTGCATATGGTAAACGCTGGCGAATTGAAATATTGGGTTGCTTTCTCCGGGATACCCGGGATCGGTCGCGTACGCCTTTATCAACTAAAAGAGTACTTCGGCACTTTGAAAGATGCCTGGGAAGCTCCCGAGGGCAGGCTGAAGCAAGCGGGGCTCGATTCGCGAAGCGTGGATGCCCTCCTGACTCTGCGCCCGAGAATTTCTCTGGACGCTGACATGGAGAAACTGGAACGCTACGGGGTGAAGGTGATCATCTCCGAAGACGCCCTGTATCCCTCGAGATTGAAAGAAATCCATGATTATCCTCCTGTCCTTTATGTAAGAGGCAGTTTGCCTTCCGTGAGTGAATCCTGCCTGGCTGTAGTCGGCAGCCGTCGTCCCACTATCTACGGCAGGCAGGTGACCGAGGAAATTGTGGCCGACCTAGCCCGCAGTAAAATAACTATCGTCAGCGGGCTGGCGCGAGGAATTGACTCGGTGGCTCATCGGGCGGCTTTGGATGCCGGGGGCAAGACCGTGGCTGTGTTCGGCTCCGGTCTGGATATAGTCTATCCCGGTGAAAATGCCAAACTGGCTCAAGCTATTATGGAGCACGGCGCTCTGGTCAGTGAGTATCCTTTGGGAGTCAAGCCTAAGGCTGAGAACTTCCCGCTCCGCAATCGCATTATGAGTGGGCTGAGTCTCGGTGTGCTGGTGGTGGAGGCGGGAGAGAGGAGCGGGGCCTTGATTACCGCTTATCAGGCGCTGGAACAGAATCGAGAGGTCTTCGCTATTCCAGGCAGCATCCTCTCCCCAGCCAGTCAGGGAACTAACCGGCTGATTCAAGAAGGAGCCAAGTTGGTTCGTAATTACACCGACGTTCTCCAAGAACTAAACCTGACCATAGTGGTACAGCAAGCAGAAATGAAGGAATTCTCCCCGGCTGATAAGATTGAATCTGCTATACTGCAACAATTGAGCTCTGAGCCCAGTCACATAGATGAAATCTGCCGTCGGAGCGGTTTGAATATGTCCGTAGTGAGCAGCACCCTGGCGATGTTGGAGCTCAAAGGTATCGTCAGACAAGTAGGAAACATGAACTACGTGCTGGCTCAGGGGATCAGGGCAGGATAAATCATGGCAGGCAAATTAGTTATCGTCGAGTCTCCTGCTAAAGCCAGGACGCTGAATAAGATTCTCGGGCGCGGCTATAGCGTCAAGGCCTCGCTGGGGCATGTGCGCGATCTGCCCAAGGCGAGCCTCGGGGTAGATGTAGACCAGGGCTTCATCCCCAAGTATGTTATTCCTCCGGAGAAGAAGAAGATAGTCGGTGAAATCAAGAAGGTGGCGGATAAGGCCAGTTTCATCTACTTGGCCACCGACCCTGATCGGGAAGGAGAGGCAATCTCCTGGCACCTTGTTCAGGCCGCCAAACTGAACAAGGATGCCGCTCATCTTCATCGCGTAGCTTTTCACGAAATAACTAAGGATGCGGTCGAGGAAGCATTCAGAAGTCCCCGTTCTATCGATATGAACCTGGTCGATGCCCAG
>CAZLAL010000047.1:0-21084 GCA_964557455.1 uncultured Dehalococcoidales bacterium | reverse complement strand
CCAGAGGCTTCTGGCTACCAGGGAGGACATTTTCCCTGATTACACCCGACAGGCTTTTGAACAGGAGTTTAGTCGCTATTTCGCCATAGATGATCCCGTCGATATCCAGGAGTCGCAACGGACGCTCTATCTGATGCGCCGACTGGGAGAATGAAACAGACATTGAAAACCATTTTCAAGGGCCCGGTGATTTTCTACCCGCTGCTGTTTGCTGCTTTCCCTATCCTCTTTCTCTATACCTACAACATAAACGAAACATCAATGGGCCAGATCTGGCTGCCGCTAGCGGTCTCAATGGCTGCTGCCCTTCTGTTGTGGGCGGTCCTGAGCCTTATACTCCGTAGTCTCGCTAAGGCGGGACTTGCCACGGCTGTATTTCTGGTCTTCTTCTTTGCCTACGGACGCTTTTATGACGTACTGGTGAACTGGCGCCTATCCATCAAACACGCCTATCTGCTGCCCGTTACGCTTTTCATCTGGGGCTACAGTATTTATTTCATCGGGCGGGCAAAAGGAGATTTCCGCCTCACCAGCAGGTGGCTTAACGTAGCTGCGGTGGTGCTCATTGCCATCAACCTGTTTAACATCGTAAGCTACGAGGTGAGAGCAGCCAGGGTAAATTCGGACGTACCGACAGAGACAACAAATCAGAGCACTCCAGCCAACCTCCCGCAGCCAAGCACCCTGCCTGATATCTATTTCATCATCCTGGATGAGTATGCACATCTGGATACCATGAAGGAATGGTATGATTACGATAACACCGAGTTCATTAACCAACTTGAGCACAAAGGCTTCTTTGTAGCTTCTCAGAGTAGAACGCGGACGCCGCAGAGCAGCCAGGCAATAGCTCAGGTGCTGAATATGGAGTATCTCGCCCCTGGCTGGTATTGGGACGAAGATGAGGGCAAATTTGAGGAAGTCGCATCTGAAGACATTGGTGCTAACTGCGAACCGTCAGGTGAAGCCTGCTACAGTAAGGTTGTATATAGCGAGGTGGTGGAGTTTCTCAAAGCGCAGGGTTATCACTATATTGCTTTCGGGAATTGGTATACGAGTGATAGGTGGGATGACTATATGGAGGCTTATGCTGACCTTTATTTCAACTACTTTGAGACCACTGGCATTTCCTGGGTATCTGAGTTCCAGAAGACCCTGTGGAACACCACCATGCTGAAGCCTTTCTACTACCACTTTGCTGGCAGTCAATGTGAGTACGTCCAGCGGCGGGAGACCTTGTACACTCTGCAGCACCTTAAGACGTTACCTGAAGTCAAAGGGCCCAAATTTGTCTTTGCCCATCTGGTGTGCCCACACGCACACTTTGTGTTCGGTCCAGAAGGTGAGTATATCGACTATTCAAACTGGCAGAATTACGAGGATAGACGATTCTATTTGGGCCAATATATCTTCATCTCCAGAGAGATAGAAAAAGTGATCGATGCGTTGCTGGATAAATCGGAATCGCCGCCCATTATCATCTTACAGTCGGACCACGGTCTGAGGCCGCATCATCCCGGCATCGTCATCGGGCCTGACGAATGGCGCAAGATACTTAATGCAATGTACCTGCCAGGCATCAACTATGATGAGATCTCGGACTCCATTTCGCCGGTGAATACATTCCGGCTGATATTCAACTACTACTTCGGCGCCGATTATCCGCTGCTGGAGAATGATTAGGAGCGGTGATTAGCCATGTCAACAGCAAACTGGCTCAAGGCTCACAGGAAACGGATAATCATTCACACATCAATTGTCGCGGTATTTGCGCTGTTCCTCATCTTCCTGTCGGAACCTCTGTTCGATAGGCTTGAATCCGTTCAAGGTGAGTCTGGATTACATGACTTTCCGCTGCCCGCTGAAACAGGGGCTATAGCATACTACTTCGACGATTTTGCGACTGATGGCCGTACCGTGGTGGAAATAAGAGGCTGGGCGTTTATCAGTGGCGAGGACTGTGAGAACATTGAAACCTACATAGTCCTAAAGTCAACCAAGCGGACGTATATCTTCGACATTATGCAACAAACAAGGACGGACGTTACCCAAGCTTTTGATGAGTTAGACTTGAATCTGGACTACTCGGGATTCAGGGCTCTTATTCCGATAAGGAAAATAGCTAATGGCGAGTACGCTGTAGGCATCTATATCAGGAAAGGCGATAGAGAAGCCCTAACGTATACAAACAAAACTGTAATAAAGTCAGGAGGCGCCGTAGAGACTAGATGAGGGGTGAGTTTGCAACTGGCCCGGTTGCTAGAAAGATTCGAATAGAATGAGATATATGGGAGCGCAATCAAGAGAAAAGCACTCCACCTACTCCATAGTCGGCCATTATCATCCCAGGTTCTGTGTGTGGACGATACGAGGCTCTCGCAAGAAATGTTAAAGGATTACCTCGCAGCCAGATGTCACATTGCCTGAAATCAGCCAGCCGTTGTCCCACATGTAATTGCGAGCGGAGCGTGGCAATCCCCGAGATTGTTTCGGCTGGCTTTGCCAGCCTCACAATAACAATAAGCATGTGTCATATGAGCGAAGTCGAAGAAGTAAACTCCGCGCTGGAATCCCTCCAGACTCAACAAACCCAACGAACTCAGCAAAGTTAATGAAGCCAAACGCCTTGGTTTTGTGCTAGACTAGAAATCACGAGGCGTGAAACAGAGGCGACTTTATTGCAACTCGAAAAAGCAATCAGGGACAAGTCGGCTGTAATAGGCATCGTTGGAATTGGCTATGTAGGGCTCCCCCTGGCTGTCGCTTTCGCAGCAGCGGGCTTCAAGGTGCTGGGATTTGACATCCGACAGAGAAACGTGGATTCAGTCAACCGCGGCAAATCCTATATCGCTGATGTTTCCGATAAGAGCCTCTCCGCGGTAGTAACAGCCGGGCTCCTGGAGGCGACTACAGACCAGGGCCGTCTTGGGGAAGCAGACGCCATCTGCATCTGTGTTCCCACTCCACTGACCTCGACGAAGGACCCTGACCTCTCTTACGTAATACACGAATCCAAGCAGATATCAAAACAGCTCCGCTCCGGCCAGCTTATAGTTTTAGAAAGCACCACTTATCCCGGCACCACCAGGCAGGTGGTCCTGCCCAATCTAGAGTCATCTGGGCTTCGCTGTGGCATTGACTTCTACTTGGCTTATTCGCCGGAACGCGTTGATCCCGGCAGCAGGAGTTACAATGTCCGGAACACACCGAAGGTGGTTGGGGGCATAGATGCTGGGTCTACCAAGCTCGCCACACTCCTCTATAGTCAAATCGTAGAAAAAGTCGTCGCTGTCTCCAGCCCCGAAATTGCCGAAATGACCAAGGTCTTCGAGAACGTCTTCCGCAGCGTGAACATCGCCCTGGTCAACGAGCTTGCCCAGCTTTGTGAGAGAATGGGCTTAAGCGTCTGGGAAGTCCTGGACGCGGCGGCTACCAAGCCTTTCGGCTACATGCCCTTTCGGGCTGGCCCGGGCATCGGCGGGCACTGCATACCGCTCGACCCCTATTACCTGGCAAGCAAAGCCCGTGAGCTTGATTTCCATACCAGGTTCATCGAGCTGGCCGCCGAAATCAACGAACAAATGCCTTATCACGTTGTTTCCCGGCTTCTTGAGGCCCTAAGCGCCAGAGGCAAAGCCGTGAAAGCGGCTAGAATTCTTGTCATGGGCGTAGCCTATAAGAAGGACGTCAATGATACTAGGGAATCTCCCGCATTGAAGATAATTCAGCTTCTTTGTGAAGAAGGCGCTCAGGTGAGTTACAACGACCCCTATGTACCACGGATTCATGTGCCCGCAGGCGACATGAAATCCGTGCAACTCAGTGAGGAATGTCTGGCCTCGATGGACTGTGTTTTGATAATGACTGACCACAGCTCCTACGACATGGGAAAAGTAGTTGCCCATGCCAAATTGGTTTTCGATACCAGGGGCGCCACCAGGGGGCAGACAGGCGATAATATCGTCAGGCTGGGCGAGTGAGATGCCTGAAGTACGTACACATTAGCGAGTAACGGTTTCCTGTTCTTCTTGAAGTTTTGTACAACGTCCTTGAGAGTCGCGGCGTATTAGTGTTTACAACCCATTATGGGACCTCCATTTGTTCGCCAGAATAGTGTTCCCTAAAATCAGTAGACTGTCTCCTAAACGCCTCAGGTCACTGCTGTACAAGCATCCCGAAGACTAGCCACAGCAAACGAAGCCCAGAAACCAAGGCATTGACTATAGACGTTTGAGCCACCGCCACGTCTTTTCTATTCCTTCCTGCAGACTTGTCCTCGGTTTCCAACCAACCTCGTCACGAATTCGAGAAATGTCCAGAACAATCTTCTGCACACGAACAGGGATGTCTCTTACGTAAAGTGGCTCCATCTTCTTGTCTGCCACGTGGGACATTATTTCGAGCAACTGATTCACGGAGGTGCCCACACCGCTTCCCACATTAAATATTCTGTGCTCGGTCTTCTCTTGCAGAGCTGCCATCGTCGCTTCGACAGCATCGGCGATGTATATGTAGTCCCTCTCCATGGAGCCGTCGCCATAGACTACGGGGCGCTCGCCCATTTTGATTCTATTCAGAAACACGGGTATGACTCCCTGCTGGGCATGAGGGCTTTGTCTTTCTCCATACGGGTTCGAGTACCTTAGAATGAGGTACTCCAATCCATAAGCGCGATTGAAGTAGTTCAGATATTTCTCGATAGCGAGCTTGGATATACCGTAGGGGTCCATCGGGTTAAGCGCATGCATCTCGGCGACAGGCAGACTCGCCGGTTCGCCGTAGACCGTGCCGCCCGAAGATGGAAAAATAACTCTCTTTACCTTGCTGTCAACTGCAAGCTGCAATAGTCTTATTGTGCCTATGACATTCGTCTGCACGTCGTAAATCGGGTCTTTGCTGGCAGTCGCCGGCACTGTGGTGCCAATATAATGGAAAAGGTAGTCCACTCCCTCGAACGCACCCAACAGGTCTGCTTGGTTAAGGAAATCACCTCTTACGATCTCGATTTTGCCCTTGACCGTTTCCAGATTTGCCATCCCGGTTTGGAAACTATCGAAAACTCTGACGTCGTATCCTTTCTTGACCAATCCCTCCGCCAGATGTGAGCCAAGAAACCCATTCCCACCAAGCACTAAACATGTCGTCACTTTAATTCACCGTGGATGTAATACATGGTATCACTAGCTACAAGTATATATCATCTTACCGTTCTTCTCTAATCAGACCTGAACAAATCCTCGTGATCAGGAGGAAGGTGAGGCTTCTACCTCAAAAAGGCGACGCCAGTCGAGCCGCAATGTTCGACTCAATCTAGCCTCCGAGAAGGCAGGCCGGACAGACCAGCCGCGTCTCTTCAGCGCTGCGTCGAGCAATGGGGGAGGGATTGGGTCGCGCGCGAATGCCTCTACGCGGCCATCCGCGTACAAAAGAAGCCCGCCCGGTCGGAGCGCCGAGAGTGCCGCATCCCACAGCCGCCCGGGGTCGTCCTTAAGATGGTCCGGGTCAATCACAACCAGGTCCATCGTCTCGTGTGCCTTTGCCAGTTCAGCACATGCAGCTTCGACATCACCAGGTGCATGGGCGAGTCGGAACATTCGCTCTCCAAGCGCCGACCCAAGTGTCCGGTCTGGAGTGATCAGCACCGCACGTGCGCCGCGGTGGGTACGCCAGTCATTCACCACACGCCGGTATATTGTCCTCCCAAATGCTGTCGAGCTGCATTTTGGGCACTGCTCCGACAGCGCTCCATCCGTACCGGGTGGTGCTAGCAGCTCGCCACAAATGTTACAGATCCCCTTGCCCGTATCTTTGAATTCATCAAGGATGCTACGCACTGTGTCCAGCGTTAGCGGGTGGGCAACTGATGTGAATTCGTCCACTCTGGCTCCTAGGCCAGGAATAGCCTTCGTGGTCACTGATACTACCTGCGGCACGCTGCCCAACCGTACCCCGAGGCTCTCCAGGAAATAGCTGTACTCCACATCCATACCACCTTGCGGCATCGCCGGTGAGAATCGGCCGTACAGAGCGAGCGCCCCGCGCCTAATTACGAAAACGCCTCCCTGCACGTGGGTAAAGGGTCTGTGCGGGTGCTGCAACGCAAATTCCTGATTACGAAACTTGCTAAAGTCTGGATACGTCGCCAGTTCCCGCCCAAGGGTATACTTAGGAAGGTGCACCAGCGTACCTGCCAGCACCTCCTCGGGATGCTCTCGCATATGATTGACTAGTGGACGCTCCCAACCATGGCCGCTGATAAAAGCTTCATTGCTGCACAGATAAATCGCCAGTGGGGCGTCGCCGTATTCCAGCGCAATGTTCGAGGCCGGCCCGCAGAACAGATTTTTTTCCTTCAGAATCAAGCGGACCTGGGGCTGGTTTATAGCCGCGTCAATCAGCATCTTGCGAAACTCGCCGTCGCTGTTATTATCTACAATAGTCAGTGTGTAAGGGGTTGTGGTGTGTCGCATAACCCGTCTGATAATCTCCATTGCCTCGCCGCGGTGGTCGTAACCGGGCGTATTAAAGGTGACAAGAAAGACATCCACCGGATTGTTTCGCCAGGTATCGAGATAAACTTGCATCGTCCTATCGACACCTATTCTTTCCTGGAGGAAGCGTCGCGCCTCGACCTTCATAGCCGCCCGCCTTTCAGTAGTCATAGCCAGCAGGCGTCGTACGCCAGCGGCAAGCGCACCGGAGTCCTTAGGTTCCACCAGAATAGCTTCCACCATGTCGCGCAGGAAATCGGGAACCGCCGATACTGCACTTGTGATTACAGGGCGCCCGGCCGCCATCGCTTCCAAGATAACCGTTGGAAAGCCCTCCGTATCTCCATTTGCCGCAACTATGCTCGGGACAACCAAGAAGTCTGCAGAGTCAAACGTCCTCACCATGTCCTGCGCATGCTCGATCCGTCCCATGAACTTCACGTTGTCCAACTCGAGTTCAGCCGCCCGCTGACGGCACTGCTCTTCCAGCGGCCCGTAACCGTAAAGCTCAAACGTAACGGGTTGGCCGCGCAGGATGGCCGCCGCCTCGAGCAGGATGTCCATCCCTTTCTTCTCCACAAAACGCCCGATAAAAATACCCTTGGCCGGCGCATTGCCAGCCGGGCTTGTTACGGGGGCGATCTGCTCATATACGCCGAGGTCAACTGCCTGAAAGTTCAGCCCAATTTTCTCACCGGGCACACCCTGTTCTTGCAGGAAAGCCCTGTGGTGCTCTCCGTAGGTAAATACTCTTTTGCAGTTCGGTGACCTCACTACTTCAGCGATCCTGTTTCGTTTCCGGTTCTCATTGTGAAAGATGTCCACGGCATGGGCGAAGAACGTGAAGGGCAGCCCCGTTGCCTCGCAGGCGGGCCAGGCCAGAAGCGTTGCGGTCGGGTAGGCAAAGTGGGCGTGGCAGAACGTACGGTCATGGGCAACCAGCAGTTCGGCAAGGTGTTCCGCATCACGCACCCGGTACGCCTCCACCTTGAAATCGAGTTTCGCCGCTGGGTCCGGGTCGGCCTTGTAGTAGACTTTAACGTCCTGGCCTTGTCGAATCAACCAGCGGACCTCGTTCACGACGAACGTCTCGGATAGCGCCGGCCAGTTCCAGAGCACGTAAGCAAGGCGCAGCTCCTCGAGCCCGTGGCGGACTCGCTCTGCCAGGTGCTTTCTGTAAACCAGGTGGCGATTCTCGTCCAGGTCAACCGTCTTGGTGATGTTCCCGAGCCTTTTGGCCTCAATGTATTGATCGCTGCCGATTAGTGGTACGAAAGCAGGCGGGTAGAGCCGCGTGTAGGAAATGATAAGGTCCCAGTCCACCAGCCGACGCAGGGACTCGTCAAATCCGCCGTTCTGCAGATACACAAACCTGCGGTGCATAAACACATTCATGCCGATGAAGTTCTGCTCAAGGAGCGTGCGCCGGTCATAGCGGGTAGCCCGTATGAAAGTGCGTTGCTCATCCAGGGCATGGCAGCGCATAGCCGAATACGCGGTCGCTAGTTCGTCACACTCTGCAAAAATTGCCGCCATAATCAGCAGGTAGTCCTGATGCCAGGTGTCATCGCTATCAAGATAGGCGATAAGGTCCCCCTTTGCCGAGGTAAGGCCGGCATTACGCGCTGCACTCACACCCTTATGCTCCTGCCGCAGGATTTTGAGCTGCCCGGAGGCAATTTCAGTGCTGAAGCGTTCCTCCAAGAGCCCACATGTCCTGTCCTCGCTGCCGTCGTCAACCACGATGACCTCGGCCGGCGGATAAGACTGATTGAGAGCCGACAGCACCGCATCTGCCACTACCTTCTCACGATTCCAGGTAGGCATGATAACGGATACCCTGAGCGCGTTCCGGGCCAGTGCCTCATGCGCCATCTTGCTGATGCCGGCGGGCAATTCCTCCAGTATCTCATCGCCCTTGCCATAAAGGGCCCGCACGATTTCGCTCTTCTCACTCCAATCCGGTAGCAACTGCGGGCCGAACACAGCTTCCTCAAATGGAGCGACTACGTTTCCGGATACCATCTGCTTATTCCATTCTTCGTAAAGACCACCCACAAATGCCTTCGGCACGCGAACAGTCACTGGCGCAAGCCTGCTCAGGAATTGCCGTTTTACCGCCTCCTTAAGCCTGCCCGGCACCATCGCCTTCATGCGCATGGGGACGCAGCGCTGGTAGCACGAAAGCAGCCCATTCACTGCCCGGCTGAATTGCACAGCCAGCCGCCGCCTGAGCAGCCTGAACCCGCGGCGCGGGTTTCGCAACAGCCATTCATTGAATCTCACCAGGAAGCTCCGCCACCCCTCGTTGATAATAATCTTGAGACCACCAAGCACCAGTTCATAGCAATGGCGCCGGTGCGTACCTGAGCCCAGCAGCTTATCGACTAGTCTCTGGTAGCGGTCTGCGAGCTGCATCGGTGTGCTGTGCTGAATCTGATGTATCTGCAATTTGAGACTATCTATCTGGGCAGCCCTCTGCTGCAGGATCGTCTTCAGGTTGGTTATGTGGGTGTCCCGCATTTCCAGCGTATTGTTCAAAATCCCCAGTCGCCTTTCGTACTCAGTAAAGAGTGTATTCGAGGCATCTGTCAGCCAGCTATCGCTAATCGCTGCGAATGGTTTCAAGCTGGCATCTGAGGCGAGAGATACGAAGTACAGGGGCTCCTTGCTGCCCGGTTCCGCGAAATACAATTCCATATCTCCCTTCTTCACAACCTCCTCCATGTAATGACCGGATTCTTCCCGTCGAACGTCCCACATATTGGAGCCTGCGTGGACCCGCTGGCCAAATACGCGCAAATGCTTGAAGTATCGCCGCAGCAGACTGCTGAACTCATCCAAATCGAGCTCTTTCACGTGAAAAGGATTACGGTCATCAGCCTTATCTCTGTGAGCTGCCCTGTTGGCCGTCGAAACTATGAATAAGCCGTCCTCCTTGAGCAGCCTCTTCACCTCGGACAGCAGCTTATCATGCTCCGCTACGTATTCAAGAGCTTCGAAGCAGATAATCACATCAAACTTCTTCTGACCCTTTATCGGCACATCCAGAATCGAGCCCTCTATGAACTCCAGATTGCCTCTTGTGTATCTGCGTCTGGCATGCTGGACAGTTGGCTTGTCAATTTCCACACCGGTGACCTCTTGGGCTTCCCTCGCTAGCATATTTGCGCCGTAGCCTTCGCCAGAAGCAAGATCCAGCACCTTCTTGCCCCTCACAAGATGGGCGGCAAGAGCATATCTGTGAAGGTGCTCATAATAGACCTGTGCCCCTTCTATCCAGGGCAGAAACCTCTCGCCCGTCCATTCTATTTCCTTCAGCCTTTGATAATCACGTAATGGCAGGTACTGAGTAGAAACAACCTCATTGACATAGGATACCCTGGCTCCTGCTTCTATTACCCTGCGGATGAAGTTCCAGTCCTCAGGTTCCCACGTAGCTGTAGGGTCGGTGTTGAACTTCATATTCTTGTATGTCGAACTGCACATGTACGACTGTGTACTGATCTGTGTGTATTGCGGAGGATATTTCCCAATTATCACTTGTCCACCGTCTGGTTTTATCGCCAGAATGTTTCCATATACGAAGTCATATCCTGTCAGTGCTCTCTCCAGTAATACCTCAATGTGGTTGCGTGTAAATTCATCATCATCGTCTAGCTGGGTAATCCATTCCCCCCGGACCATTTCAAACCCCTTGTTGCGGGGTGCCGCCGCGGCTACCCGCCATCTGGCCTGTAAATCGTCCGGCAGCGGGGGCCTATGTGTAAGTTCAACGAATCGTATTCTCGGGTCCTTTATCTTCTCGACTCTATCTTTTGTATCGTCCGTGCATCCATCAGCGACAATAATCAGCTCGAAGTTCTGGTAGGTCTGGTTTAACACCGAGGGAATGGCCCTGGTAGTCAGTAGTTCCGCGCGGTTATGGGTCACTATTATGACGGAGACTAGCGGATTCTCTTCCATTCCTCTAATCCTTCACAGTGGCTCGACTGGATTTCATCTGATTCATGATGGTCAGTATCCTCTTATGCGTAACTGGCAACGGAAAGGAGTCCAGCAGGGGGAACGAATCTGCCCTCCTGGCTTTTGAGCCAACTTCATTCCACCATTCTAAACCTTCCTCATAGTTCTTCACAGCCGTTACTCCGTCTCCTACCCCCAGAAATTCAAAAAAATCCCTCCATTTATCCGGGAAGTTCAATTCATCTCCGTCAGCCAGACATAACGCCCACGGTGTTCTATAAGCGTGGCAGACAACGGCCGTATGAAAGCTATTGGTCAAAACAAACTCTGAGGATACTATTTCTCGAAGCTTCGACCAGAACTCCCTTCTGCTGCACATTACGTCAACAAATCTCTGTGCTCCAAGCTTCTCCTTGTTAATATCCCACCCCGCCCTATTTGACCAGTGAGGTATGTATGTTATTCTATGTTGGGAAGCATCCCTCCTGACGGGGAAAAACAGCGGCATCAAGAGGGCAGGGTCCCCTACGGGCGTTCTTTCGTCAAGGTGCAGTTGCCTTACCGTGTGCGGTCCTCTAACAGCGAAGATTTTGACCTTCGCAGCGTACGGTTCGCTCCTGATATCAAAATACTCCCCATGCCCCTTCCCCTGGCCCCATATATACAGTTCCGGAACCCTGAGCGAATCCATCATCCCTTTATGAAGCTCCGAGCCAATGACAAGCAGGCAGAAACGATAAGTAGGCAGGATGTTCAACAGACTTGCATTATGATAGTTCACGGTCTTGTATCCAAACTCCTTGACGAGCACCTCAGTAATGTAGTCTCCGAAGTTTATTTGTCTTCTCTCTTCCCTCCAGTACCATATCAAGACCCGGTTGGCAAAGGCCCTTCTTAGTAGTCTCCTGATAACAGGCGCGCCGCATGCCACATGGGTTAGGGTGTAATGGTCTGGCTCCCGCAGCAATTTGATCAAACGCTGCCAGTCATCGAGTGCGGCTTTCCCTCTTTCTAAACACTTGCTAATCATGCGTTTAGATTTATTCAGTATGGCCCTCAATATATTCATAGCGACACGATAAGCTAATAGGGGGTGTACCGCCAGATTGAGCACTCTTCTTAGCAGGTGTGAGTAATCAGCGGTTTTCACGTCGCTGCTTTGCCCCGGCTTTCTTCTGAGTTTCCCGCCAATATGGTATCCCTGTGACTGGACCAGTTGCTCCTGACTGCATTTGTCTATCTTGATATGGCCCGCTTCAGCCGCTCTCCTGACTAATCTGCTGGCCTGCTTATTCCTGCAAATAACCAGAGTCGTTCCCTTAGAATCCGTTCTTTCCAGCCTCAAGTTCCAGGCGTCTCCCGCGTAGATGTCGGCATCCTCCGCTATTTCTGAGCAGCGGTTGCACACTGTCGGCCCGTTGCTAAGGTCATTGTCCCAGTACCTCTGCAATACCAGGAACTTTGCCTGTCCGTCCTTCAGGTGGGCTGTGAAGCCACCCGGCCAGCCGCCGCCTCTGTACTCGATTTGTGCAACGTCGCTCTCTCTGACGTTCAGTCTCCGCAGAATATCTCGTGTGAATTCCATCTTCGGCGTATGATTGCAGAACAGGCCGATAACGACCACGACGTTTCTATACTTGCCCTGCTTCTGTAGTGCTCTCAGGTGTCTGACGTGGCAGGGCAGGCCCACAAAGGCATATTTCTTATTATCGGAGATTTCCTTGAGGACAACAAAAGGATTATTGACTGCATAAACGGAATTCGTACGCGTGGACAAAATATCCTGTTTAGAACTGGTTATTGTCGTCTCGGGAACTAACGGGTTGTCCGGCCCCCCTGTCCTTGTCACTATGGCAAAATCAACAACGTGAGATTCCAGGAGATACACCAGGAAGCTCTTGGTAAAGCCTCCCGATGAAGCCCGGAATCGTATAGTCTCATTGCTGGAATGCGCAAAGAATATTGAGTCTGTGTGGCCGAAATCCTTAATTGAAACCGCTTCTGCCAACTTCATTCCTTGCTGTCCATCGCTAGCCCCGGACAATCAATTCTGTACAATTATATTAGCTTACGACGCCCTTTGCCACAATGATAGTGACCTCAACATACCTCCCTATATGAGCAGTTGCAGTGGTAGAATCAGATCAATTAGGAGAATTAAGGGCGATGATGTTGAAGCTCATCAATAGACTACGGAGGCCACCTGAAGTCAAGGCCAAGATGCAGGAAATAGACCGTTGCATTTCAGCTGGCCTACCCAGGCAAATGAGGCCTGCGTTGGAGTACCTGGTCTCCGGCGTTTCCGACTCGAGGACTCCTGCTGTAGTGAAGGCTGCGGAGACAAGGCGTGGTGAGATTGCGCAGATGGGCGATAAGGCAATATCAATATGGGGCTCCCCAAAGCCTGGAAGCGGCGGCCATGATTCAAGCATTGACGCGCGCCCTCAACCAGGCAGAGCTCTCCAATTCACAATGGGACGCATCGCCCGTACTGGTAAGAACCAAAAATGGGGAACTGTGCTGTATCTGATTGCCAGAGCTTTCAAGTCTTCGGTAGTCATTGAGCTAGGAACCTGCGCGGGCATCTCGGCTATCTACTTCTCGTCGGTGCCCACCGTCACAACGCTGATAACCGTGGAGGGAAGCGTGGAGTTGGCGAATATCGCCAGACAGAGCCTTGAGACGTGCCGAAACGCGCACGTAGTTAACGCTCTGTTCGATGAAGCGCTCGACTCTCAGTTGCCGTCGTTGGAATCGAAAGTTGACCTGGCTTTTGTCGACGGTCATCATGAAAAGGTAGCAACCATACATTACTTCGAGAGGCTCATCCCATTGTTGAGGTCTCGAGCAGTGGTCATTTTTGATGACGTATCATGGTCATCCGATATGCGTGAGGCCTGGAATATCCTTAGCAAACGGTCCGAGTTTGCACACTGTGTAGACCTCGGTGAAATCGGCGTTTGCGTCGCTAAAACCAAAGGCGATAGCCATGACACACAACCCAAATACTGGGATCTTCAGCCTGTTGTTGGAAGGCATTCAGTCTCAGAGGGGCCTGATTTTTGGACGTGGGATACCTAGCTTGTTGCCGGAAGATGTCCAGCAAGTTTGCTTCACCTATTGAGTCTCTTATTCCAACGACCTGGACCGCAGTCTCGCTTTGATCACAATCCCTGCCTCCCCCCTGTCGCTGATTTGAGCCGCGTTAACCTCAGTGCTGGCCGGTCGATTCATCTTTGGCGTATAGGCCAAACGGGCCGAGCTCCTCGTCAATGCCCGGGTCAAAACGACCGTTATGATTTGTGTCAATATACCAGATATCCTCTGAAGGACGATATATGCTGATACAGTCCCTGCCACCTCTGTGCCAGCGAACGACAACCGGGTTATCGTCTGAGCCTTCACCGAAGGGGCCAAGCTTTGTCTGGTGCGGGTCGCCCTGAAACCGACCGTTGCGATTCAAGTCAATGAACCACGTGCCGCCGGGTCGGAAGACACACAGCTCCTGCTTGCCATCACCATCCCAGTCAATGGCAAGAGGTATGTCGCCACCCCGTCGCCGAAAGGGCCCCAACTGGAGGTCGATGCCGGGGTCGAAGACACCATTGTGATTCAAGTCAATAAGCCAGGTGCCGTCGGCACGGAAAATGCACATCTCTTGCCTGCCATCACCATCCCAGTCAATGGCAAGGGGCGTATCCCCCGCGTCTTTACCGAAAGGCCCCAACTGAAGGTCAACGCCGGCATCGAAGATACCATTATGGTTCAGGTCAATATACCAGTTGCCACCGGAAGTGAAAATACACAACTCTTGCCTGCCATCGCCATCCCAGTCAATGGCAAGTGGTACATCCCCGGCGTGCCGACCATAGGGGCCTAACTGGAGGTCAACACCAGGGTCGTGCACGCCGTTATGGTTCAAGTCAATAAACCAGCCGCCGCCAGGATGGAAAATGCATAGTTCTTGCCTCCCGTCTCCGTCCCAGTCGATGGCAAGCGGCACATCGCTAGCTTTCCTCTCCGTAGAGACAAGCATTGCCTGATAGTCGTTTATTACCTTTTCGGTGTCGCCTATGCTGATAATCTGCCCCTCGTTCAGCAACAGCGACCGCTGGCATAAGTCCTTCACGGAGTCCAAAGCATGGGACACAAAGACTATGGTCTTGCCATCAGCCTTGAACTGGTCCATCTTGTCCCGGCACTTCTTCTGGAAGGCTTCATCACCCACAGCCAGTACTTCGTCCAGGAGCAGAGTATCGGGAACGGCATGAACGGCAGTGGCGAAGGCCAGCCGTACGCTCATGCCGGAGGAGAAATTCTTCAGCTTCATATTTTCGAACTTCTTCAACTCGGCAAAGTCGATGATCTCATCATATACCTTGTCCACCTGTCTGCGGCTCAGGCCCAGGATGGACGAATAGATGTAAACGTTCTCCCGGGCACTGAGCTCATGCTGAAAGCCAACGCCCAATTGCAGAAACGAGGCCACTTTGCCGTCCACGGCGACTGAGCCGCTATCGGGGTATAATACCCTGGCCAGTATTTTGAGCAGTGTGCTCTTGCCCGAACCGTTTCTCCCAATTATGCCAAACGCTTCGCCCTTCTTGACCTCGAAGCTGACATCCTTCAATGCCCAGAACTCTTCGTAGGATAGCTGCCTCTTAATGAGCCCCACTATGTTCTGAAGCACTGTGGTCCTTCTTTCGTGGGGGATGCGGAATTTCTTGGAGACGTTATCAACGATTATGGCGCTCATCCCAGCTCCTCGGCAAAGCGCCGCTGCAGCTTGTTGAAAACAAGGCTGCCCACAATATAGGCGGCCAGCGCAAAACTAATGACGACCACGATGCTATGCGATGAAGGTAAATTGCCGGCGACCATTACGTCACGGTACATGATTATGAACTCAGTGACAGGATTCAGACGGTAATAGGGCATGAGATAACCCGGAATTATGGAAAGAGGATAGAAAATGGGTGACGCGAAAAAGAGCACTCTGACAAGCACATCCCATATCTGGTGCAGGTCGCGGAAGTAAACGTAGAGGGACGACAGCAGCAGCCCGGCACCGTAAACAAAGAAGAAAAAGACGACGTGAAACAGAGGGAAAAGGAGCACAGTGGCCGGCAGATGTCCACTCAGGACCACTATTATTGGCAGCAGGACCACGAATGCCAGTAGGGAGTTTATCAGGCTGGTCAGCGCATTGCTCAGGACCAGTATCTGCCTGGGCACATAGACCTTGGTCACGAGGTTGGCCTTGCCCACGATGGCGCCTAGGGAAGACGATGTGCCGCTGGCAAAGAATTGCCACGCTATTATGCCTACCAGCAAATTTATGGCGAAGTCCTCCTCTGCCCCATAGAGATGCCTGAAAATAAAGTAGAGGACCAGTGCCTGGAGAAGTGGACTGAGCAACGACCAGAAAAAACCGAGGGCGGTGTTCTGGTACCGATTTTTTAAGTCGACTACCGTCAGGTTCCAGATTAGCTCTCGATGCTGCCACATTTTTTCCTACTATTCTAGCGACTGAGTGACCTTTTGTCATCCTTCACACGGCGCCCATTTGACAATCAGTATAGGTAGCGTCTTTTGACGTCACCCAGACTCATGTTGCTAGTTCTTCACCGGCTCTCCCGCCCCGACCTCCAACTCTTCCTCATAATGCTCATCTGAAACCAGCTTGACAATACTAGGAGGAGATAGCTAAAGTGAGCAACGACAAGGGACATGAATGCTCACGGTGGCCAAGGACAGAACGCGAGCTCCCACAGTGGAGCCACAGCCAAGACTCAACCCCTAGTCTCCATTGCGATGTGTACTTACAATGGGGGGGCCTACCTCGGCGACCAACTGGCTAGCTTTGTCCATCAAACACAGCGACCCGATGAGCTTGTGGTCTGCGACGATGGTTCTACCGACAATACGCTCGAAGTCCTGGAGCAGTTCGGCAAAGAGGCACCATTTCCTGTCAAAATCCACCGAAATCAGGAAAGGCTTGGCCCCACAAAGAATTTTGAGAAGGCTATATCGCTTTGCGGCGGACATTTTATCTTCTTAAGCGACCAGGATGACGTCTGGATGCCGGACAAGCTGAACACGCTGCTGCAAGCATTAAGAGATAATTCAGGTGCCGGCTATGTTTTTTCTGATGCGATACTCGCTGACGAGATGCTCCGTCCTATCGGCTATAGTATGTGGCAGTCAATCAGATTTACGGCAGGGCAACGCCGGCAGTTCCAGCGGGGCAAACAAATGCATGTGCTGCTGAAGCACAACGTGGTCACCGGTGCCACCATGGCGTTCCGGGCTGCACTAAAAAGCACTATCTTACCAATCCCGTATCAACATGTTCACGACGAATGGATTGCCTCACTGGCAAGT
Source organism: uncultured Dehalococcoidales bacterium (assembly GCA_964557455.1). GTDB lineage: Bacteria > Chloroflexota > Dehalococcoidia > GIF9 > AB-539-J10 > RBG-13-51-36. Next base: position 4,243 of record CAZLAL010000047.1, on the reverse strand, counting down.
TCAGTAGGGATGTATGGAGTAATTGTAGAAGAGCCTCTAATTCAGTACCGCCAGCATCTCCAGCAAGTAATAGGTGGGGCACGGCCAAGTCTTATCCAACAGGCTAGCGAGGCTGCGAATAACAGGGGCAAGCCTTTTGAATCCCGTCTGCATGACGAGGAGCTTAGATGGAGTCAGGTTTTGGAACGGCTATCTCATACTGGTCATTCCGAGCTAGACGTTCACCGATTACTCGATGCTAAAATCCAGCACCTTCGAGTTAGGCGTTCCATTCATGAGCATCCGCGCTATGCACGCTTCTTTGCGGTTTCCAGGGAGTGTTTGACTTCAAGATATCACCGTTTTTCCTTTGGCTGCAAGAGTGCAGCCAGGGATTTGCTATTATAGATTTCTGAAGGCATTGCGGAGGACTTAGCGCACAATGAATCCCTGTAGAATGCGGCAGCTGTAACATGAACCCCAAAGTCTCCATCATAATCCTTAACTGGAACGGGCTTGAGGACACCATCGAGTGCTTGGAGTCCTTGAAAGAGGTAAGGTACCCGAACTATGAAGTCATCGTAGTGGACAACGGTTCCAAGGGAAACGACGCTGCGGTACTGGAGCAGCGGTTGCGCGATCATGTTCACCTAATTCGGAATGATAAGAACTATGGCTATACTGGTGGCAACAATATCGGTATAAGATACGCGCTGGACAATTCTTCACCAGACTATCTGCTGATTCTAAACAACGACACTGTGGTCGCGCCTGATTTTCTCGACCACATGATTGAGGTGACCGAAAATGACGCCTCTATCGGGATAGCTGGGCCTAAAGTCTATTACCATGGTTTCCCCAACCGCATTCAGGGCGCCGGCGCCAGGGTAGACATGCGAACCGGGCAGGCTTACCACATCGGTATTAAGGAAATAGACTGCGGCCAGTATGACTCGCAGCGGAAGGTGGACTACGTCTTTGGTTGTTGTATGCTCATCAAAAGGGAAGTGGTCGAGAGAATCGGCCTGTTCGATGAAAGCTATTTTTGCTACTGGGACGAAACCGACTACTGCTTCAGGGCCAGGGAAGCTGGCTATAGGGTCATCTATATCCCGCAAGCAAAGATATGGCATAAGGCACCTTTGAAGTTGAGGATGTGGGATAAGACCCCGATTAGCGCCAAAGGGAGCGGCCTGTATTACTACTATATGGCAAGAAATAACTTCAAGTTCATGAGAAAACATGCTACTAAGGGACAGTACCGCAGCTTCCTCCTCTATTTCTTTGGATACTACTTCTGGTTTATGACCGCAGTCTGCCTACTTTACCACCGTGATGTCAGGCGTCTAACTGGCTTTTATCGGGGGGTGAGAGATGGGCTTCTCGGGTCTGCCTCTGGCGCCAAGCACTACCTGGAACCCTAACCATCATTTTGGCGAGTGCATCCAAGCAGAGTTGCTCTCAGAGATTGCCACGCAACCCCTTGCTAATATGGGGTGTACTGCCTGGACAGAGGGAAAACGCATGCGGGTGCAATGTCAGCGCGGGTTCCCTCGCGGTAGACCAGCTTGCTGTTCTTTGTTGGCGTGAGGGCGTGGCCTATTCTCGATATCCTATGAAGCAGAAATTGACAGCGAACATGCGTGAAGACAGCAAGCGGCCTGCGATTCCTGAGAGCCCTAGTCTCCTCAGCAGAACGCCTATTTTCCTGTAACTGCTATCCTCAATCTCGCCTGGATTGAGAAGCAACTCATCAACTCTGCTCCTGATGAGATTCAGGTGAATTCCGTTTCGCCGGAACATCTTCACCAGAGAAGGGTAGGTCGGTATATGACCCACTGTGTATCTCTTTGCCACTTTTCTAATCTTCGTAACGTATATTTCGGCTAGCGGCCTCGGGAGTAGAACTAGTCCGAAGAGCCCGTAGTGGTCATCCTTGTAAATATCCGGTAACGAGAAGCGGTTTGGCGCACTTAGGTACAGAATTCCCCCTGGCTTCAGGACTCTCGAGACCTCCCTGGCAAGTTCTTTTGGCCTGGCCACATGCTCGATGACATCATTACAGACGACAACGTCGAACGTTCTATCCTGAAAAGGCAATTGCTGTGCGTCACCCCGCACGAACGCAATATCCGCCTTTTCCTTTTTGGCTCTTGCGGTGGCCATCTTGATATTGACTGGGTCCGTATTACCCGAATCGAGCCCCACGACTTTTGCTCCTGCTCTCGCAAAGGCCACCGATATGCCGCCGGTGCCACATCCTACATCCAGGATATTTTTCCCACGTATGTCTGTGTGCTGCTTTACCTCCTCCACCACTGCTTCTCCTCTTTGTACGGCCCTCAATTCATAGGACGTCCATGCTTCATGCCGCGGATGCGTTTTGGGCGCCGGCCCTTTCTTGGTCTGTATCAAGTGACTCTCACTCATCTCTCTAGCTACTCAGTTGGTCTCCGGGGTTATCTCATCTGTCACGTCTGCTTCCGCGCCGCCACGATTGCTTCCTGCAAGCACCTGGCAGCCACCGGAATGCTGTATTTCTCTACAACCAGATTGTAGGCACTGGTTGTCAGCTTTCGCAGCAGGTCTTCACTGCCGGCAAGCATTTTGACTTTGACGATGAAATCGGCCGCGGTCCTTTCAGCAATCAGAATGTCATGGCCATCCCGGCAGCTAATCCCTTCGGCTCCCTTGACGGTAGAGATCACCGGCACCCCGGCAGCGAAAGACTCCAAAATTTTGAGGCGTGTGCCTCCGCCGATGCTCAAAGGCACGATAACGGCATCAGCGATGCCGAGAAATCTCCGCATGTCCGGCACATCTGAGTAAAAGGAAATGGTCTCGCTTCCGCTATCCAGGCACCATCCGGGTATCCGGGCTCCCGCTACTATAAGCCTGATATCGGCATCAGCAGATGATTGTCTGAGCAACGGTGCCAGCTCGTGTACCACAAATTTGAGCGCATCCAGATTGGCGCTGTAGTCCATCCGTCCGTGGAAAAGCAGTACCAGAGACGACTGACTGAACCCTAATTGCCTGCGTTCGGAGACTCTGTCATACAGGCTATGTGTCTGGGCAAAGAATTCGACGTCTACAGTGTTGGGCAGAAGCGCCAACCTGGCCGCCGGTATCTCATAGGTTTTCTCCAGTTCAGCCATGTCCAATTCCGATACGCATAGTATCCTCGCCGCCTGCTGACAGGCATATTTCTCCGCGCGGTAGATATACTTGCGGACCAGGGGGTTCCCTGTCGCCTGTTTGATAAGGCCGTATTCAAAATTATGCGCAACGTAAATCGCGGGCACCCTTTGTCTGACCGCTTTATGTGTTGCTGCGGCACTCCACGGCGAATGGGCAAAAATTACCGAATAAGCTCCGCACCTCTTACGCAGGGTTGAGCGAAAGAATGGGTTAAACCTCTGAGTATGCATATCAAAGAGCAGCCTCAGCCTTTCGGAAAGAAACGTGGCGCCCTGGATATTAGGATATGTCACCAACGTCAATCCCGGCGGAACCTGATTGCCGGGCTGTTTGCTGCGCGACGGGGATATCATCTCCACCTTGTACCCGGCACCTATCAGCGCAGCTACATCCGCCCTGACACGCTGGACAAGACCACCATATACGGCAAGATAGTCTACCGGCACTACTATGCCTACCGTGTCATTGACAGCTCCGTTCATGTTACGCCGGTCCCTTGCACCTTTCGTCGGCCACGCCCCGTCTGTTTCTCCAGTTGATTCAGGTAGTCCTTCAGCCGCGGCACCAGACTTGTTTCGCTTGTCAATTGCACGGGGCTTGCCTTCACGTTCTCCAGCGCAGATTGCAGCTTGCTTATATCGTAGACAACCGTCGTCCCTCGCCTTTCCATTTCTCTGGCGATTTCCAGCTGGTGATCATCGATGTGTTCTCCATGTTTCTTCATCCTCGGCACCAGAATCAATGGTTTGCTATATTTAAGCGCCGTTAAAATGGACCCGATACCGGCATGACACACTACCACTCTTGCCCTGGCATATAACTTCTCTATCTCATTTCCGGGCATGAATCTAAGGTAATGACAGTTGCTTGGCTCGTAACCTGTGGAGCCCACCTGCATGACTACTTCCTCGTCCACTTTCCCGGCTATAAGGTCCATCTGCTTAACTAGCCTCTCGAAAGGCCTCATTCCACCTACAGTTACAAATATCAAATCACATTCCCCCAGTACTGTGCTTTCCTGCCATATTTGCTTAACAGCGCCTCCCACTGGACCAGGAATAAA
>CAZLAL010000046.1:0-6135 GCA_964557455.1 uncultured Dehalococcoidales bacterium | reverse complement strand
GGGATACAAGCCACTGTCTTTGATGAGGTTGAGCCCGACCCGTCGCTGCAGACGGTACAGAAGGGTGTAGCCCTGATGAATCAGTACGGGCCGGATTTGGTTGTAGCGGTGGGCGGGGGGTCGGTTATGGATGCGGCCAAGGCGATGAGGGTGCAATATGAAAGACCGGACATTAAGCCGGAGGAGATAAACCCATTTATTTCGGATCTAGGTCTGGGCACTAAGTGCAAGCTTGTCTGTATTGCCACCACTTCTGGCACGGGTGCCGAAGCAACTTTTGCAACCGTCCTCACCGACACAGCCGAGCAAAGAAAGTTGAGCCTCATCAACCGAGAAATCATTCCCGATATTGCTATAGTGGATCCCGAAATGGCGCAGGGAATGCCCCCTCAGATAACGGCAGACACGGGCATGGATGTCCTGACCCACGCAGTTGAGGGGTTCACCTGCACCTGGAAGAATGACTTCACTGACGGTCTCTGTATCAAGGCTATACAGCTCGTTTTCCAGTATCTTCCTAGAGCAGTGAAAGATGGCCATGACCTGGAGGCCCGGGAAAAGATGCATAATGCAGCCTGTATCGCAGGTATCGGCTTCATCAATGCGCTGTCATCTATGGCCCATGCCGCCGGTCACTCCCTGGGCGCTGTATTCCACGTTCCGCATGGCAGAGCAGTCGGGCTTCTTCTACCCTATACCATCGAGTTCATTGGAGACGCTCGCGAAGAGCTCTGGGCGCAAATAGCCTACGCTATCAAACTGGAGGTACCAAACGGAAAAAAGGCAGCAACAGTTTTGGCGCAAGCTATACGAGGACTGGCCCGTAGTATCGATCAACCGCTGAGCATTAGAGAAATAGGGATTCCGTTGGACAGCCTCAACAAGGCGATGGACAAGCTGATAGATAATACTATGGCCGACGGCTCGCTGATTGTCTCTGCCAGAATACCCAGTGCTGCAGAGACCCAGAGGTTCTTTGGCTACGCATACGAAGGAAAGAGCATAGATTTTTAGCTTTACCGGAGCCACTATAATAACCTTAAGAAATTTCCGGGGAACTAGGAGGTAAGAATGCCACGCTTCATCGTTGTTCACAAAGCATCGTTCACCGAGGAAGATTTGATTGCACGTGCCAAGGCCGCCGCCAGTTACCTGCCGAAAGGCGTCTCCTGGATATGTAGTTACTGCGATTTCGCCGCACACGAATACTTCTGTGAGTGGAAGGCACCTAACGAAAAGGTGCTCAAGCGCGTCCTCGATCTTACACAAACGCCGTTTGAGACAATCCACCATGTGCGGTGCATGGATGCCGTCAAGGCGAAGTTTGAGAGGTGATATAGCCTGTTTCAAGCCCCTGTAAGCAAATTAGAAGGAGGAGCAGAGATGTTCGGTTATATGGGACAGATACTCAGGGTGAATCTGACAAACGGCAAGATATCAGCAGAGGCTCTTAAAGAGGACGACTGCAAGATGTATTTGGGAGGAAGCGGGCTGGCCACAAAGTACCTCTTTGACGAAGTGCCCAAGGGCGCTGATCCGCTTGGTGCCGACAATAAGCTTATTTTTATGACCGGGCCCCTGACCGGCACAGAATCGCCGAGCGCCGGCAGATATTGTATAGTCGCCAAGTCGCCTCTGACCAGTCTGTGGGGCGATGGGAACTCCGGAGGCACTTGGGGAGTCTACCTGAAAAAGTCGGGTTTCGACGGGATTATCTTCGAAGGGATTTCGCCTAAGCCGGTCTACATGGTAATAGATGATGGCAAAGCGGAACTCAGAGACGCCAAGCATCTCTGGGGCAAAGGTATCGATGAAACATACAGGATGATTAAGGAGGAACTGGGCGAGGATTTCAATGTTGCTGGCATCGGCATAGCTGGTGAGAACTTGGTCAGATATGCCGGTATTTTCAATGACATCCACCGGCCGGCAGGCAGATGCGGGTTGGGAACAGTAATGGGGTCGAAACGCCTGAAGGCGGTGGCTGCCAGAGGGACACAGGACATTGAAATTGCCAACAACGAAGCCTTCAGCCAGATCTCAAAGAGGAACTACGACCTGGTTAACGAGAGCCTGCTGAAGATCACCCTCGAGACCTACGGGACAGCCATGGTCACCGATCTGGTAAACGTCAGGGGAGGTTTTCCTACCAGGAATTGGCAGACTGGTGTTGTTCCGGATATAGATAAGATAAGCGGAATCACTCTGGCTAACACGCTCCTGGTGGACAGAAAGCATTGCTACGCCTGTCCCATTAGTTGCGGACGAGTAAGCGTGGTGAAGACTGGTCCCTATGCTTGTAAGGGCGAAGGGCCGGAATTTGAGTCGATCGGCTCTTTCGGTGCCATGTGTGCGCTGGACAATCTTGAGGCAGTGACATTTGTACATAACCTCTGCGATGAGTACGGTCTGGATGTAATCTCGGCCGGGAGTACAATAGCTTTTGCTATAGAGTGTTACGAAAAAGGGATATTGACCAAATCTGATACTGACGGCCTGGAACTCAAATTCGGTGATGCGGATGTTGTCATTCAGCTAATACACAAGATAGCCAGAAGGGAAGGTATCGGTGACCTGTTAGCTGAGGGCACCAGGAGAGTAGCGGCGAAGCTGGATAAGGGCGCGGAAAGGTTTGCCATGAACGTCAAAGGGTTGGAGCTGCCAGCTTACGACCCCAGGGCAGCCAAGATATGCGGTCTGGCGTTTGCCACGGCTAACCGCGGCGGCGATCATATTACTGCTTACGTTGAAGGACCAGCGTTTACAGATACGCCTTTCCTGTGTGTTGAGGATAGCAAAATCGAAGACTGGAGCGTAGAAAATCCTGCGGAGGCTAAGGTGGTCAAGGATCTTGAGGATGCTCTCACCGTCTTCGATTGCGCCGGAACATGCAAGTTCATGGGCATGGCACTCGCTGCTGAAGACTGGGTGGACATGATAGCCAACTGTGTCGGCTGGGAGTTCAGCGTTAGCGATTTCAGAAGAGTTGGAGAGAGAGTCTATAACCTGGCCAGAGCTTTCAACGTCAGGGAGGGTGCCACCAGGTTAGATGATACTCTGCCAAAACGATTGCTGGAGGAGCCGTTGCCCGAGGGCGCATCTGAGGGACATATGGTGCGCAGATTGGACGAATCGCTGGATGTCTACTATAGCTTGCGCGGCTGGGATAAGAAGACTGGCAAGCCAACACCGGAGAAACTCAAGGAGCTCAATCTGGATTACGTAATCAATCAGATATAAGGAGTGCAATCGTAGTCTCTGTGGCTGAAAAACCCTGGCTGAAACAATATAAGATGGGGCCGTACAAGCTTCCGGAGACGAAGGAGCCCTATCCCACAATAACTGTCCACAGTCTTCTCGACGCCAGCGCGGCAGAATTTCCCGACAAAGCTGCCTGCTTCTATCTGGGGAGGGAAGTCCTTTATAGCGAGATGAAGCTTCTTAGCGACAGGTTGGCTGCTGCTCTAGCTGATCTGGGCGTCAAGAAGGGTGATAAAGTAGCCACCGTTTTGCCAAATTGCCCGCAGTTTATGATAAGCGATTTCGGGATTATGAAAACCGGCGCAGCTCATGTCCCGTGCAGCGTTATGCATAAGGCTGCTGACTTGACATACGAGATCGGCGAATCGGGAGCCGAGACAGTTGTCTGCACGGACATGTCCTTCGATACAGTGAGTTCGATAAAGGACAAGACCAAGATCAAGAACATAATAGTCACCTCCATAATGGACTATTCATCCCAGGAGCCGACATTGGAACGGTTCCCGGGTGCCTACCAGTTTCGTGATTTAATAGCAAGTCATGAGCCCAAAGCTCCCGACATCGAGATTGACCCGATGAAGGATCTGGCCGTGTTGCCGTTCACCGGGGGTGCCACCGGATTGCCCAAGGGAGTGATGCTAACGCACTATAATCGTGTTGCGGCAGTGATACAGATGGCCTGGGCCTATGAGCCCTTGAAGGTTGGAATCAGGGGAAAGGTTTCGGATATGATACCCATTCCGCTTTTTCATGCTTACGGGCACCTGGTGATGCAGTTCGGTGTTTACTGGGGGCTCAAAGCATACTTGCTCCCTGACCCCAGAGATATCAATACGTTGGCGCAGATGCTGACGAAGTATCGTCCCTTTTTCGCTGCCTGTGTCCCGACTCAATACTCGCGGCTCGTAGCTGCCGGGCTGGGCAGGATTAACACGATGTTTGTGTCCACGACAGCTGCGCTGGCCCCCGAGATTGCCCAGAGATTCAGGAAGGAAACCGGCGTGCCCATAACTGAAGCGTATGGTCTAACTGAAACTGGCGGTGGCACGCACATAAACCTTTCATCATTCTCCAAAATCACGGGCTTCATGCGTTCCGAGAAGTTTGGTTCCATAGGAATACCAGTACCGGATACGGATGTGAAAATCATGAACCTGGATACCGGCCAGGAAGCTGGCCCGGGGCAGGAAGGCGAGCTATGGGTCCGCGGGCCGCAGATAATGATTGGCTACTGGCCTGAGATTGGCAAAGGACTTGTTGATGGCTGGTTGCCCACGGGCGATGTGGTCAAAATGGAAGAGGATGGCTACTTCTACATCACAGACCGTATTAAGGATATGGCTAATGTCTCTGGGCTCAAGGTCTACACCAGGCTGGTTGATGATATTCTCTATGAACACCCGGCAGTTGGCGACGCAATAGCGATTGGGATTCCAGACCCGGAGCGCCCGGGCAGCGAAAGGATAAAAGCTTTCGTGAGGCTGAAAGAGGAGTTCCAGGGAAAGGTGACAGCCGACGAGATAATCACTCACTGCCGCGAGAAACTGCCAGCTTATGCTGTACCCAAATTCATTGAATTCAGGGAAGAGCTACCTCTTACCGTCACTCTGAAGCTATTCAAGAGGCAGTTGAGGGAAGAAGAGATAGCTAAGATGAAAGCCGGCGGGGAACTGAAGTAGAGTCAATAGCTTTGGGGCCCTGGTGCCGAATATCTGGCTATGTGGCCTCGCTCCATGGATGACCTTCAGGATCTGCACCGTGCGGTCCAACTCATCAGAAGGTCGCTCATCTGGCGTTGGTTCCTGTACCTCTATCAAATATGCAGTTGTGCACCAGCAAAGTCATGTACCTGCAATTCAAGCTAGAGTGAGCCCGACACCTTGAGACTGCATGTGCTAAAATAGCTGGTTTGCTGGTTCCCCGAGCGGGGTATAAGACTATGCCGAGCTACGAAGATCTAGAGGCCAGGATAATAGATACGAGAGAATGCACGGTATGCGGGGCATGTATTGCAGCCTGCCCCAATTCTCACATCAAGCTTATCGAAAACGAACCAAGGCGGCCCAAGCGTACCGTAGATTGTGTAGGTTGCAGCATCTGTTACGATGCCTGCTACATGCTCAGGCACAACCTCATAAAAGATATAGAGGGCAGCACCATCGGTTGGGGAAGGAAGGAAAGCATAGGGCTATACAGACGTGCCGTCACAGCAAGAACAAAAGACACAGAGATCAAGAAGAACTGCCAGGACGGCGGAATCGTGACCACCTTACTGCTGTATGCACTCGACGCCGGAGTCATAGACGGGGCACTGGTAGTCGGTAGAGATGGCTGGACGCCGATAGCCCGTGTTGCCAGGACCAGAGCTGAGATTATCCAAACAGCCGGTGCCACATATGGCGTGGTGCCGATCTTAAAGGAATTGCGAGCGGCTGTCGTTGACCACGGACTGAGCAAAATCTGTGTCGTCGGTTCCCCCTGTCATATACAGTCCATAAGATACCTGAAGCACAAAGGCCTGCCCCTGGCATCAGCGGTGAAACTGACTGTGGGACTGTTCTGCCGTGAGAACTACGAATATGCCTGCATAGCTGAGAAAATCAGAGCCAAGAATCTGGATATCAACCAGGCAGATAAACTCGATGTCTCCGACGAGTTCAACATATATGCCGGAGGGAAGAAGCTGTCCTTGCCCATAACCGGAATCAAGAGCTGTGTCCCCAGGCACTGCCTGGTCTGCCAGGATTTTGCTGCTGAGTTGGCCGACATCGCCGTCGGCAGCGATGGCTCCCCCGAAGGGTGGTCAACAGTGATAATCCGCACTGAACAGGGCGAAAAGGTCTTCGCCGGCATGGAGCAAATGGGGCTCATAGA
>CAZLAL010000045.1:0-5766 GCA_964557455.1 uncultured Dehalococcoidales bacterium | reverse complement strand
ATGCGATCTCTTATGATAGATGATTATGTACTGGTAATCGGTGGTATTGCCTATACAGCAGCCTTCACGGTAATAATGGTAGTCCTGGCGGTACGCATTTTCAATTCGGACAGATTGCTGACCGGCAGAGCACAAAAAAGGGCGGCTCTCCGAAAATTCGGTTGGGCATTTCGGCGGTAAGACATCAGCCGTCGCAAAAGACACTCCTTCGTCGGGATGTTGGGATGAGTCTAGCGCAGAGTCCGGATTCTGCCAAAGTGATGGTGACCTGAGGCGATTAATGCTGGACTTAATCAAGCAAGCGGCCAGAGATTTGGCGGAAAGCAAACATGCCATTGCCCTGACCGGGGCAGGTATATCGACCGAATCAGGCATACCTGATTTCAGGGGACCCAAGGGCCTCTGGACCACGAACAAAGAGGCAGAGGCTAAGGCTTACGAAAGATACGACCTCTTCTTGGACAATCCTAAAGCATATTGGGAGGAACTAATTGGCCTGCATGGGACATACGGGATGTTCCACGAACAAATAAGACGGGCCGAGCCAAATCGGGGTCACTACGCCCTAGCTGAGCTGGAAGCCCTGGGGATTCTCAAGTGCGTAATCACGCAGAACATTGATGGCCTGCACAAGAAGGCAGGCAGCAAGAGGGTTCTGGAATATCACGGCAGCGTTAATATGCTGAGATGTGCTTCTTGCGAGGCGAGGTTTGCCTGGGAGGAAGTCTCCTTAGATAACCTTCCGCCTCGCTGCAATAGGTGCGGTGCTGTTCTCAAGGACGATGTAGTGCACTTTAAAGAGCCCATACCGCCAGACGTCATGGACGAGTCAGAAGAAGAAGCTCTGACTTGCGACCTGATGCTTATCTGTGGGACGTCAGCAGTAGTCTATCCTTTTGCCGATCTCCCCAGGATGGCAAGATACCGCGAGGGTACATTAGGCCTGGGCCCTCACATACCAAGGCGTACGACCAACGTGAAGGTAATAGAAGTGAATACAGACCCTACCCCGCTCACTCAAGAAGGCATATCTGACTATTTAATTCAGGGCAAAACGGGCGACATATTACCTATGATAGTGGCAGAAATACAGAAGGCATAAACGCATAAAACCACCGACCTGCCTAAAACATATCTATTACCGACTATGCTACCACCCCCTCCCTCGCTCTACATCACCCTCTTTAACCTGGGGTTGAGGGTGATGCCGGGCATTCTGCCTCTTTTGGCGATGGGTTTGCCTTCAACTTCGTGAAGGTCGGCAGTGAAGTCAATCGGCTTAGCATCGCTGATATAGCTGCCAACAGCGAAGATATCCACAGGCGCCCCTTCGTCTATAAAATGCCGAATCCGCTCTGGGTCGAGTCCACCGCTGACGACTATCTGCACTTTCTTAAATCCCTCAAGGTCCAGCCAGGCCCTGACTTCCTTAACCAGTTCGGCAGTGACTCGACCTCTTTCTGACGGTGTATCCAGCCTCACGCCTTGTAACTTCCCTCGCAGCGCTTTGGCCACAGCCACACTTTCTCTAACCTCATCCTCAAATGTATCTACCAGGGCAATGCGCGGTACGTCGGAAGGCATGTCCTTATCAAAAGCAAGAGTGGCCTTAGCAGTGCTGCCCAGAATAATGATAAGGGCATGGGGAATAGTCCCTGTTGCCTGGATACCAGCAAGTTTTGCACCGGCCGTGCTGGCACAGCCAGCGCAGCCTCCGACTATAGCGGAGTATTCCATAACTCCCACCACTGAAGGGTGGACATGGCGAGCTCCAAAACTGACGACCGGAATGCCCGCTGCGGCATCAACGCACTCTCGGGCAGCCGTGGCCCAGCCGCTGCAATGAGAGAGTATGCCCAGATAAGCTGTTTCATAACTTCCGTAGCTTTGATAAGGGGCCTTTATGCGCAGGACCACTTCCTTTCTGTCGAATTGCTCGCCTTGAGATAGCGACCATACTTCACAATTGTCTTTGGGAAGAACTTCAGCGAGCAGAGATTTGGCTTCTTCTATACCGCACAAGATACCACCTTGGCGAGGAAACACCTCCATAGTTGCTATGGGATTAATTCCCTCTTTCTTAAGTATTTCCACGGTGCGGGGGAAATAGATATCAGCGGTTTCTCCATTCAACCATGAATCGGGAATTTCAAAACGACGCTGAGGGACTTTCACAGAGGGTTTGACAAGTTTCGCTCCCAGCACCTGCTCCATATGCTCCAGGGCGAAGAAATGGGCTTTCTCGTCAAAGGAAGCAACGCAATCGATGGGGACTTCGACCTCGTAGCCTCTATTTCTGGCATCAGCGACTGTGTGCAAAACACAAATATTGGTACACACGCCGCAGACGACTATGGTTTCGGGCCTGATTGCCTTCAGTCTTTTGTCTAAAGAAGTGTTATAGAAACTACTAAAAGTCCTCTTGGTTATTGTTTCGCCGGGATATTGAGAAAGCTCGGGGATGATTTCAGCCTCTGCAGTCCCTTCGATGCAATGAGGGGGAAACATTTTGAATTCCGGGTCATCAGGTTTATGGTGGTCGCACAGATAAAGGACCTCTGACCCTGCTTTGATTTCTTCTTCTAGGAGTCTCTGTAAGTGAGGTATGATGTTTCTAGCCTTGACGCCGCAATAAAGGGGATAGCCTGGCTCCAGAAAACCGCGAAGCATGTCTATTACTAATATTGCTCTAGCCACGACATCACCAATTATCGGGCTCTGGCCTATAGTGTTTCTGCAGAAAGGCAAGGTACTCTTCTAACAAAGAACCTGCCTTCATGCTGTCTCCCTTCCCCAGAATCCCCAAAATGCTCTGCAGCATCTGTAGTTCGGCCTCTATCTGTGGCACCAGATTGCAGATATTGCCACAACAAGAACCCCACTCCGCCCTCGCCAGATGGGATTCTTTCAATCTTATCATATTCTCCACGTCGCCAATACACTCTGCCCTCTTTTCCGGGTGAGTTATCTTCTCCCTAAGTGACATAACACCCTGGATAGCTTCTCTGCTAATCATCAACATTGCTTATCCTCTATACACTAACGCCAAATCCCGGTATCGGAACTCTGAACAGATTGCGAATGCAGATTCCTAAAGCTGGAGACTAACAGCTCAGGGCCTCCCGTGTCTCGCTTCAGTGCCTGAAATGGCGGACGCTGGTGAATACCATGGCTACATTGTACTTGTCTGCTAACTCGATTATCTCTTTGTCTCTTACTGAGCCACCAGGCTGGATGATAGCGGTCACTCCTTGCTTAATCGCCAATTCCGGGCCATCGGTGAAGGGGAAGAAGGCATCGGAGGCAAGGACGCTACCTTTGGCTCGCTTACCCGCTCTTTTCAAAGCTAGGTCGACGCTGACCACACGGCTAGGCTGTCCGGCTCCCATACCCAACAGTGTTTTGTCTTTGGCGATAACTATGGCGTTGGATTTTATGCTTCTGACGGCCTTCCAGGCAAAGAGCAGGTCCGATAACTCTGACTTGGTGGGTGAGCGCTTGGTTACGGCGCGGGGCTTTGCTTCCCCTCTGGCCAGAGTGTCCGGCGTCTGTACCAGAAGGCCGCCCCTGACACGGCGGAAATCGAGGTGGGATTTGGACGTCACAGGCCGATAAGACGTTATCCTGGCGAGGCGCAGGGTTTTCTTTCGCTTTAGTAATTCCAGAGCCTTCTTCTGATACCCAGGCGCGATAACTGCATCGTAATGGCTCTTGTCTATCTCCTGGGCGGCAGCCAGATTGATGACTCGGTTGCTGGCAACTATGCCGCCAAAGGCAGCTACAGGGTCACCTGTTAAAGCTCTTCGATAGGCCTCGGCTAAGTCATCATCCGAGGCAAGCCCGCAGGAATTGTTGTGCTTTAATATGGCGATGGTGGGGTCGGTAAAGTCGGCCAGCACACCTAGAGCAGCATCTAAATCAAGAAGGTTGTTGAATGAAATCTCTGGCCCGCCCATCTGTTCCAGCGACCCCAGACCATTCGGCTTCTGTCTGACATTCTGCTCGACATAAAAAGCAGCTTGCTGGTGAGGATTCTCGCCATAGCGGAGGCCGCTAGCCTTCTTTAAGGCGATCGTCATCTCTGGGGGGAAGAGTTCTTCGTTAAGGTATTGGGCGATGGCTGTATCATACAAGGCCACATGCTGGAAAGCCTTCTGGGCCAAGTGTTTTCTATATTTTGAATCTACACTCCCCTGGCCAAGCCTCTCCAGGATTGCATTGTAATCTCCAGGATCGACTACTACCAGTACAGAGGGAAAATTCTTGGCTGCCGAGCGGATCATGCTCGGCCCGCCAATATCGATATTCTCCAGTGCCTCGTCCAGCGAAACTCCAGCCCTGGTCACTGTCTCCACAAAAGGATAAAGGTTGATCACCACAATGTCTATGAGTTCAATATGGTGCTGAGCTAGCTGAGATAGATGCTCGCGAAGGTCGCGTCGGGCTAAAATGCCTCCGTGTACCGCAGGATGCAAAGTCTTCACCCGCCCATCGAGTATCTCAGGAAAACCAGTAAGGTCTGAGATGCTACGTACTTTCACTCCCGCAGCCTCCAGAGACTTCTTGGTTCCGCCGGTGCTGAATACCTCAACGTCCAGCTGTTTCAGACCGCGCGCAAGATCAATCACGCCTGATTTATCGGAAACACTAATTATAGCTCGCATGCGCCCCCCTTAATCTAAGAATACTCTTTCTTCGCCCTTTTTCTCGATTATCTTGCCGATGACTTTGGCTTGAGGCAAAACGCCACTAATCTTCGCTACCTGCTCAGCCGAACAAACAATGGCCATGCCTATTCCCATGTTGAACACATGATACATCTCCGCCTCTTCAATATCGCCCTTCTCCCGGATAAGTCTGAAGATGGG
This sequence comes from uncultured Dehalococcoidales bacterium, assembly GCA_964557455.1. Classification (GTDB taxonomy): domain Bacteria; phylum Chloroflexota; class Dehalococcoidia; order GIF9; family AB-539-J10; genus RBG-13-51-36. Next base: position 898 of record CAZLAL010000045.1, on the reverse strand, counting down.
CAAGATGCCCCAGGACCGCTTCTGAATGTGGGCGGCAAGCCCTTCAGGCAAGATACGAGGTATATTGCCCACAAAGCCGCCACCAGTAATATGGGCTATCCCTTTAATCAGCGCCAGGACTGGCTTGAGTTGTGGATAATAGCAGCGGTGGACTTCGAGCAATTCCTCGCCGAGAGTTCTGCCTAGCTCAGGGTAGAATTTGTTCAAGGCAGAAGGCTTGGCATCTATGCCAAAGACCTTCCGCACCAGCGAATAGCCATTAGTATGTAAGCCCGATGAAGGCAAGCCAAGAATCACGTCACCGGGAGCAATGGAGCTGCCGTCAACAATGTTCCTCTTCTCGACTACTCCAACGATAAAGCCCACTAAGTCATAGTCTCCCTGTGAGTATATGCCGGGCATCTCAGCGGTTTCACCGCCAATTAGCGAACAGCCCGCTTCTCGGCAAGCCCGGACTATGCCGGAGACAATGGCCTCTATTCGCTCAGGCACAAGTCTATCCATGGCAACATAGTCGAGAAAGAAAAGAGGGGCAGCACCGCAACAAAGGATATCATTGACACAGTGATTGACGATGTCCATGCCCACGGTGTCATTCTTCTTGAGAAGCGAGGCTATTCTGAGCTTGGTGCCCACTCCGTCGGTGCTGGACACCAAAACTGGCTCACGATATCCTGTGAGCTCAAACATGCTGCCGAAAAATTCTGAGCCAATGACCTCGGGACGAGAGGTGGTTCGAGCCTGCTGGGCGATAGCCTGCTTTATCTTGTTAGCAAGACCGATATTTACGCCGGCACCGACATAGGCGTTTTCACTGGTCGATTCCAATGAGATCCTCCTGGGGCAGGGCTTCCAAAGCCAGTTTGTCCATTTCGATTTGAACCGGAATGGGGTACTC
>CAZLAL010000044.1:0-2992 GCA_964557455.1 uncultured Dehalococcoidales bacterium | reverse complement strand
CCTTTTGGCTACCCGTCTCCGTCTGATATGGACCAATATATCATTGATAATGCCCAGGAACAAACAGGGAACAACAACGTGGTGGCATCGGTGGTATTTGACTACAGGGGCTTTGATACATTGGGAGAGGCTACGATACTGTTTACCGCGGTGACCGGAGTCTTGCTTCTGGTGCGGGCAGTGAAAAACAAGGAGGAGAATCCTTAATGCTGTCCAAGATTGTCCGCACCGTCGCTAACCAGCTCATTGTGTTTATCCTCATCTTCGGGTTATATGTTATTGTCCATGGACATCTTACCCCGGGCGGAGGGTTTCAGGGTGGCGCTGTCGTAGTTTCCGGTGTGGTCATGTTGCTGGTGGCCTTCAACTCCGAGACGCTTAAGAAATGGCTGCACGAGCGCGTGTTAACGATAATGGAAAGCAGCGGGGCCTTGCTGTTTGCCATACTGGGTTTTGCCGGCTTAGGGACCGTCTTTTTCTATAACTTTATGGTCGGCTCGCCTATATTCGGCAGAGTCCCGCCCACCGGTCCTAATCCGGGGGATTTCTGGACGGGAGGCTTCGTTCCCTTGATGAACGTCGCTGTGGGCCTCAAAGTGATAGCTGGCCTTTCAGCAGTTGTGCTGGCTATAGCGCTATTTGCTAGGGGCGAGGAGATGGAAGAATGATGGAACATGTTCCACTGAATTTCCCCTTTCTAGCGGCAGCGCTGCTGGCGGGGGGATCTTTTTACATCCTCATATTCAAAAGAAATCTGATTAAGCTCATTATGGGCATCAGCATGCTGTCTTCGGGGGTCAATCTGTTTATCGTGGCACTGGGCTACCGGGCAGGAGGGAATGCCCCCATCTATACCGACGTGCCGGAAGGGACTATGGTCCTGCCCGTGCCTCAGGCGCTAACCCTGACCAGCATCGTCATCAATGTTGCCGTGCTGGCCTTGATGATGACCATGGTGATACACATTTACCGCCATACCGGGAGCACAGATTCGGAGAAATCCAGGATACTGAAAGGATGATAGTTTGAACAACTTGCTGACTCACTCTCCCATCCTGATAATAGCCATCCCCTTGCTGGTGGCTTTTCTGACTCCCCTGATCGGCTGGAAAAGCGAAAAGGCCAGAAACGGGCTGGTGGTAGCCAGCCTGGCGTTTACAGAATTTCTGGTCATAATTCTGGCCAGGGATATTTACCTCAACGGAATACATGTGTATACCTTGGGGGCTGCTTCTGCCGGCCTTACTATTCCAGGGGTAGCCACCGTGCCGATCCGCATAATTCTGGAAGTCGACGGCATGTCCATATTCATGGGCATAATCTGGGCGACTGTCTCTTTGACCGCGGCTATATATTCCATTGCTCACATAGCCAGCGAGACAGGACAGACCAGATTCTATACCCTGTTAATGCTCATGGTAGCCGGTACCTTCGGCATGATGCTCACTGGCGACTTATTCAATCTGTTCGTCTTCTTGGAGATAGCCTCTATTTCTGGGGCAGCTCTGATAGCTTTCAGGACAAGGTTTGCCGATTCGGTGGAAGGGGGATTCAAATATATAGTCATATCTGCGGTTGCCGGGCTGCTGTTCCTATTCGGCGTGGGGTTGCTCTATGGTCAATATAACTCGCTCAATATAGGGTATCTGGCCAGTGTAATGCAATATGGTACGCTCGACAAAATAGCGTTCACCTTGTTTTTAATAGCACTGACTGTTAAGACAGGAATGGTACCTCTGCACATGTGGTACCCGGACTCGTATACTGTTGCCCCGGCGAATATAACCGCTATGCTGGTAATAACAAGCCACGCCTGTATGTATGCTGTTTTCAGGGTCTGCTTTACATTATACGGAATTACACTGGATGTCAGTACGGTGGGTTGGATAGTCGTGATCATCGGAGTTCTGACCATGTTTGTCGGGGTTACGATGGCTGTCTTTCAGACGGACATAATGCGATTCATGTCCTATCATGCTATATCCCAGATGGGATATATGTGGTTGGGCGTAGGGGTCGGGTTAGCCGTTCTGGGTAACCAGGAAGCTATGGCTACTTATGGGAGAGACGCCATGAACGGGGGTATCTTCCACATACTAAACCATGCCATGTATAAGCCGCTTCTGTTCCTGACTGCCGGAGCTTTGTTCCACCGTACCGCGACGAGAGACCTCAATAAGATGGGTGGCCTGGGCCATAATATGAAGTTGACCTTGATACTTTACATAATTGGGACTCTATCCATTGCGGGTATCCCGCCTTTGAACGGCTTTGCCTCAAAGTTCTTGATATATGAATCGGTGTATCAATTCAACCCGGTCCTGGCTGTAATCGCCATGCTGGTGTCCATCATAACACTGGCTTCTTTCACCAAAGCTTTCCAATCAGCTTTCACAGGGCCGCAGCTGCCGCAATATAAGGATGTCAAAGAGGTCCCCAAACCGATGCTAATCGGTATGGGCGTCCTGGCCGCAGGCATCATCTTCACCAGCATATTCCCGGGGCTGGTTGTTGAACACATAATCAGTCCGGCCACAGATGCGCTGATAAACCAGGTCGGATACGTGAATGGAATCATGGGAGGCATGCCGTGATCGAAAGCTCTTCGGGATTTTGGGATCCTGTGGCGTGGATTATTGCCGCTATCGTGGCTCTGCTGATAACTTATTTCATTCGAAGTAGAGGGGAAAAGGCGTACAAAAAAGGCGTGCAAAGTGAGACGTTCCTCATGGGGAATCCTAAGTTGTCCGAGGGGGAAACGCATGTCAGGGCTCACAACATATACTGGGGTTTTTTCGAAGGACTGAAAAAATACTACATCCCTACCATAAACGCCCACACGGGGATCATAAACGACGCTCTATCTGGTTAGTGGCTGGTGTAGCCATAGTTATCATCATACTGTCCGCTGCAGGAGGCGCATAAGTGGTTGAACAAGCGGTAAAGATGAAGCGACTGATAAACGCTATCTGGATATTCAACTGGTTTAACT
>CAZLAL010000043.1:0-7114 GCA_964557455.1 uncultured Dehalococcoidales bacterium | reverse complement strand
ACGGGTCTCCTTCCAAGGCATTGGCACACCTCCTGCCAATACCTTAACTGTTACCCATGTGTCCGGTCTATTTTGTTACCATTGTATCCGGTCTGTACCCCCCCTTTGTCCCCCTTACTTTAAGGGGGAGATACAGGGGGAACCTTACTATAAAGGAGAGATATGAGGGGCCTCACTGTGAGCAGGGAAAGGGCCAGCAATGACAGTACTCGCATCCTATTGCCTGTCACTCGGACGCAGTACTGATGGGTGATTGACGCTCAATAGGATTGCATTATACTGTTATGTGATGGAGAATTCCCGGATGTCGCCTGTGCTTCATGAATCGGGTGGCTGCATAAAGGCGGGGGCAAAGCTATGAAAAGTGCTGCCAAAAGAGCGCTTAGAGATGAAAAAGGGCAGGCACTGCTCATTACTCTGCTCTTTCTCGTTATAGGTTCGCTAATTATCACTCCGACCCTGAACCTTATGGGCGCCGGCATCAAGGGTGGTCACGTCTACGAGCAAAAGATCGATGAGATCTATGCCGCTGATTCCGGGGTTGAGGATGCCATGTGGAACATAAGATATGACACCATGGACGAGTTACTTGCCAGTGTGGGCTATAACCCGTATGACTATTCTACTGCCTATGACTATCCTTACGACCTGGATATAAACAGTAAAAACGTGTCCGTCGCTATTCAGAATATCTGGATTCCGAATAATATAGATGCCCCGACAGACCCGAGCGTGCCAGAGCAGATTATTGATGATGAGAAGCTGATGATAATCGGCTATCCTGGCGGGAGCGAGTCAACATACACAATCAAGATAGTGTTTAACTGGGCGAATACGTCCGAGAGAGATAGCCTCAAGGTCAAGACGATAGGGGTATGGCTGTGCCCCGGCTTCGATTATGACGGCCTTGTTGACGGAAACCAACTTCCTTCTCCCTACACTTCTAGCGTAGTCGCCAATAAAGGTGGTTCTGCCCTGGTCTGGGACTTTGGCTCCGGTACTGCTCTGACAAGCTTCCCCACCCCCGAAACGAGCGAACGCTCGCCGATGGTAAAAACCATCACCTTTAAATACAAAGCGCCGGTGGCGGGACAAATTCCCGAGCTTGTGTCTTCCTGGGTTGACACCACAGGGATTCCGGGCAAAGCCTACACCTATACCTGGGATGACAGTATCCGGCTTTATAAGATTACGTCCCAAGCCGGCACGGTCAGCGTCGAAGCCTATGGTGCTAAGACCAGGTTCCGCAAACTCAAGTCTTCTATATCCGGCAATTACTTCGGCACTGGCAACAGCCTCATCGGGGGCAACCTGAATCCTCCAGATAACTACCATTACCAGCTTTACGGGTCCACCGAAGCCACGGTCCCCACCAACGATGACGATGCCACCCTGGGCATTCCCACAGAGGCCAAATTTGAGGCCGCTTACCTCTACTGGACGGGCTGGATAGACTGGAACATGTATAATCCTCTGCCTTCCGGAAGCGAGACTCGCTATCCGTCGGGCGATATCTCCAGGGGTGGGGACTGGGACAAGACCACCAGTATGTACAGCTACGTGGACGAAGTGGGTGAGCATGATGGCGATGCCAGCTATTTGCTGACCGAGACGTCGGGGTGGTGGGATAGCAGTTACGTCCTGTTTAGCTTCCCGTCCTTCAGTGTCTCCGTGCCACTGGGTGAAGAAATAACCGGCCTGACGGTGTCTCTGGTGGCAAGGGACAACACCTCGGGGCGCAACAACATGCGGCCGGCCATCAGGGTAGGTGGCTCGAACTACCTGACTGTTTCCAGTTCTCAAGAAGTGCAGACGAGCTATAGCACCATCAGCTATACCTATAGAACAAACCCCAGAACAGGTCAGAGGTGGACGGCAAACGACATAAATGGTATCGGGTCTAATGCACTTCAGGGTTTCGGCGTTTATTCCAGGGATGCCGACCCGAAAATCAGGCTGACTCAGGTCTATGCCCGGGTAGAATGGGGTCCCACATTGAGGTATCCTGATGACCCCACGGAGGAAGAGCTGGATATCCTAGTTGAGGAGAGAGCTCGCCTCGACAAAGTGCTGTTCAACAACACTGAAATCACAGCCGATAAATGGCGGACTCTATATCCCTCCCAGTTCCAGAGCAACCACAACTACCAGGGGACATGGTTCTACACGTGCAAGGCTGATGTGACCGACTTGTTAAAGCAGTGGATAGACTCCGAAACAGTCGATTCCAACGGCGCTGGAACATACACCTTCGGTCACATTGCGGCGCCTAATGAAGAAGACCCGTCCTACTCATTTAGCTTTTTGGAAGGCGGCTCGACCGGGTACCCGCTGGGTACTCCTTCACCTAACCCTCCGACCAATACCCGCTACACCGCCGCGCATGCCGGCTGGTCGCTGTTAATCCTCTACTCCAGTGCCGGGACGCTCAGGAATCAGTTTTATCTCTACGATATAGACACCCCGGGCTTTAGTTTCTTCTTCGGCTGGCAGAGCTCGACTGTCGATTGGGATAACGACGGTAACCCCGGCGGCACCATCAGCGGTTTTCTGGTGCCGCCCCAGAACCTGGATGAAACGCTGGCTGCGCGGGTCACCGTCTTCGTCGGCGAGGGAGACAAAGGCTACGAGGGGGACTACTTTAAAGTGAACGACGTCGCCCTGGTCGACGGCACCGGATATCCCACCGACAATGTCTGGAATTCCAACTCGCGCGGCCTGACGGTAGAAGGGGTAGATATAGACCACTTCGATATTACCTGGGCAAGTGATATCTTGCGTCCCTATGATGCCTCCGCTCTGATAGAAGTTCCAACAGGGACCGACGGGTTTACCATGTCATATATGCTTCTGCTCTTCCGCAGTGAGCTGGGGCCGGGCGGTGTTATAACAAATTACGCAATAAAACTATAGCCGACGGGGGACTTTTTCCCTATGACCATTTTCTATCCGAATTGATACTTTTGGGTGATTGTGCGGTTAGCTGAAGTGAGTTACATTTAGGGTATGTTAAGTGAAGAGCAGAGGGGAAGAGATATGATAAATATGATAGCGGGGAGGACTCGGTCGAACGCAAACTGCCGCCTCTGCCTTATATCAAATCCGGCAAAATCGTCTGGCCGGGGACTGCTGAGTAATTCATGAAAATAAAAATAAGCAGAAAAGTCTTGCTGATTGTAGCGATCGCCGTTTTCACCATTATCCTGGGCATGCTGGCAAGAACCTACTTCCAGCAGCTTGAAGAGCAAAATGCACTGGAAACCAGCCTGTCATCGCAACAGACTCTCCTGCACAGGCTCACTACCGATAAACAGGGATGGGAAGACAAGCGGCAACAGGCCGAATCGCTGCTTGACAAAAGCACGGCGGAGTTCCCTCCGTCGGTGGAGTGTATTGAATACGGAGAGGACTTGTTTGCGATTGCTACAGACTGCAATCTGGATTTGACCAATCTCAGCATGTCAACGCCGGGTGCCAAAAGAGTAGGGACTGTTACCTACTCTGCTGCGTCTTTCACAGTGAAGGTGACAGGTGACATGGATGCGATACTTGACTTTATCTACGCTCTCAGAACCGGCGACGGTTTTCAGCTACCCTGGAGCGCTGACATCAGTAAGGTAATCATCAATATCGGAGATGGAGTTGCGGAGGCTGGCATCACGCTGGAAATCTATGCTTATGAGAGGTGATTAGACGTGGCCAAAAGAGTTACCACCTTAGTTATCAGGGACACCCACATTGACCTGCTGGTAATGACCGGTCAAAGGGTAGAGAAGTGGGCCAGCTTACCGCTGGAGCCGGGCCTGATGAGCCAGGGGCTGATTCTTGACCAGGAGCAGGTAGCCGACAGAGTTAAACGGATATTCAAGGAAACAGGGGCACAAACAAGCAAGGTCATCGTCTCGTTAAGCGGGCATGAATCTCTGTATCGTATCATAACCCTGCCTGAGTTGCCTGAAGCCATACTTCCCGAGGCAGTGAAGCGTGAGGCAAGGAGAACTATACCAACGCCTCTGGAGGACGTCTATTTCTCATACCAGCGTATCCCTTCCGCCCAGGGAGAAAACCGTGTTTTCCTGGCCACTTTCCCCCGCAATTTGACTGATGCCCTGGTTAGAACGCTGCGTCAGGCGGGCGTCAGCCCATATGTTATGGAGTTGGCTCCTTTGGCACTGTGCCGAATCCCCAATGAGCCCCGAGCCATCATTGTCAATGTCAGGTTGGACCACCTCGATGTTATGGCTATAGTAGACAGGCTGCCGCAGGTCATCCGCAGGTTATCATTTCGCACGGAGGCTACATCTCTCGAGGAAAACCTGCCCGTTATCACTGAAGAGTTCAACAGGACTGTTGCCTTCTATAATTCCAGCCACATGGAAAAACCCATAGATTCAAGGGTGCCCGTCTTTGTCTGTGGCGACCTGGTAGACATGCCGGATGTCTGGCAATCGGTGGTCGGCCAGGCAGGCTATTCGGTATCCGCTTTGCCTTCGCCTGTGCAGGCCCCCGAGGGTTTCAACCCCAACGAATTCATGGTCAATATCGGGCTAGGTCTCAAGGAACTGCTGCCGCAAAAAGAGGATGCCAACTTCTCGATAGTTAATTTCAACGCCCTGCCCGAGGCCTACTTGCCCGAGCATGTCTCTATGACACGAATACTTGTCCCGGTTGTCACTATCATCGGTATCGGACTGATTATCTTCGGCGTGATTTTTATCCAGATTAATGGGGCTCATACCGAAACATTGCGCTCCGAGCTGTCAGGCGTCCAGACCAGTGTCTCCCAGAAACAGGCCGAGGTATCGGCACTGAGAGCACAGGTCACGCCCTTGGAGACCGCTGCCAGCGAACTGAATAGCAGAATTAGCGCCATGGGCCGGAATCGTGCCACGGTTCACGAAGACCTGGACGAGATTGCCAGACTGGCCGGAGAAAGTATAACCCTGGGAAGTATTAGTCACGGAGGTAGCTCCATAAGTGTGACCGGGACCGCCTCAAATGAAGACAGCATTTTTGCCTTTGCCAGTGCTTTGAGGGACAGTGCCAGATTCGAAGTCTGGATTTCATCCATCACCGGGGGTGAAGGCGACTTCAGTTTCACGTTATCCCTGGCAAACTGAAGCCTTTTGAAGACACAGTGCGCCCAGTAGTTGTTGGGGCCGCCTTTATCAGGTATTCTAATGGGATGAGACTGCTGCCAGGATTGGTCCTCGCTCTTATCTTCGGCCTTACGGCCAGCGCTCTGTTGGCTTTGCCCGCACAAGCCGTCCAATGCTATATACCTTTTATCGACCTTTATCCGGACTCCGGAGTCCCGGGTACAGAAATCACCGTCCAGGGCCAGCGTTTCTACGAGGACGCGTATGTCTCCGTGTATTTTGATGACGACCGGGTAGCCACCGGCAGGACAGATGGCAATGAGAAATTCGCAATCACCTTCACGATTCCCGAAAGTTGCCGGGGAGCCCACCGGGTGTACGCTGAGGTATTGGATGAGACAGCCGAAGCTAATCTAAGTGTGAAGCCGGGCTTGGCGGTAAGCCCCCAGAAAGGGCCTGTAGGCACCATGGTCACGGTGAAAGGGCGGGGCTTTGCCCAGAATGAAGAGAGCATCGAGTTGCTGTACTACGCCAATGACAGCTATCAATCGGTAGAAGGAAATATCACAGCGAATGCCATAGGCAGCTGGAAGACGAGTTTTGTGATTCCCCCCTCCACCAAGGAAGAACATAAGATAGACGCTCAGAGTGATGAAACCAGGTCTTACGATGTTGAGGACGCCGTCTTTAAGGTAACGCCGCGGATAATCATAGACAAATCATCGGGCATCGTCGGCGAAAGCATAACAATGACGGGCGTCACATTTATGGCCTACGAGAGCCATATCACGATACTGTTTGATGGACAAGCGGTAGTCGCGGATATCGAGGCCGATGCTCAGGGCAACTGGCGGGAGACCTTCGCTGTGCCCGCGATGCCCACCGGCGAACATAGCATCACTGCCCAGGGGGAATGGACCCCGAAAGAAGACATCAGCCCGCTGAGTTTTGAGATAGAGCCCGGCTTAGCGCTGTCGCCGGACGAAGGATACGCAGCTATGAACCTGACCGTCACCGGTCACGGCTTTGCCGCCAACAAAGATGCGGTCGTGAACTGGGATGGCAGCCAGAAGGCGACAGCTAAGACCAACGAGCAGGGCAGCTTTGAGGTAACTTTTCCCGTGCCTGAGAGCCACTATGGCGAGCGCCAGGTGACGGCTGAGGATACCGAAGGGAACGAGACCGAACAACCCGCCATCTTCACTATGGAGTCAGACCCTCCTAACGCTCCGGTCCTCGTCTCACCAGCCGCTGGGAGCAGCGCAGGACTAATAAGCAGGACCGGGCCGACCTTTGAGTGGTCTGAGGTATCAGATGACAGCGGCGTTTACTATAGCCTGCAAATAGCGACCGCTGCCGACATCACGACAGGCTCTGTAATATTCTCGGTTACAGGCTTAACCGGAACGAGCTATACGCCGGACAGGAACCTCAGCTATGGCACTTACTACTGGCGTGTGCAAGCCGTAGACGGCGCAGAGAACGAGAGCGGCTGGACCGCCGCCCGTTGCTTAGGCGCCGGGGTCCTGCCCCTCTGGGCGTTCATCGCCATCATAACCGCGGCAGCAGTGGGCTTGATAGCCCTGGTCCGCCATCTATTAATGAAGCGCGGGAAGTACTACTAAGAAGAGGCGCGCCGCAATGGGCCAAAGCGCCGGAACAAGCCCTGTGCCGGAGACTCCAAAGACTGAACAACGTTGAGCAACCACAAAGCCCAAGCCCTGACCGGTTTTGCACCTGGAACGCAGAAGCTGGAATCCGTTCGGTATCTCATGCTTAGGACTTAGCAGGCGGTGTGAAGCAGTCAGGCTGAGACTTTGTTGCTATTACTAATGGCTTATTGACACTACGTATACAGTGAGCCTACACTATATTCAAGACAGTATAACATAGCGAAAATATATGGACGTTTTCTCGTTACTTCGGACAGGCAAATCAAGACGCGCCAGCGATTTGCACATGGTAGCCGGCAGCCCGGCGTCCTTCCGCATCGATGGTTCCCTCCAGCCAGCAGA
>CAZLAL010000042.1:0-4809 GCA_964557455.1 uncultured Dehalococcoidales bacterium | reverse complement strand
CGAATACCTGTTCGGAAAGTGCTCGTCGTCGTGCTGGTCGTAGCTTTGGTGTGTGTCTTAGCGGTGGTTGTCTATGGCGGACTGGGTCAGCCATCTGAGTCTACTTCCTACACTATAGCGGATGCGACAGGAGATTGGGGTTATCCTTCACCCTATACCCATTATTCCAGAGGTCAGGGGTATATAAGGATGAGCTTCATCTTTGAGACACTCGTTTGGAAGGACGATTCCGATTTTGTGCCAGCACTGGCCAGGAACTGGACATACCTTGAAGAGGAGAATGCATATATTTTTGAGCTGCGCGACGACGTTACCTGGCATGACGGCACAAAGTTTACAGCCGATGACGTAGTTTTCACTTTCAACTATACCAAACAACATGTCTTCCAGTGGGTTGACAACAGCATTGTCGAATCGGCTGAAGCAATTGATGAGTACACGGTGAAGCTATACCTTAGTCAGATTTATGCACCTTTCTTGCAGGATGTGGCTGGAACCCAACCCATGCTTCCCGAACATATCTGGCGTGATGTCGCCGAGCCTGAGAAGTTCACTGACGCACTGGCAGTAATCGGGACGGGACCCTATACCCTGGCCGACTACAGCCAGGAGCATGGCAGCTATCTCTACAGAGCCTATGATGACTACTATCTCGGCAAAGCTGCTGTGGACGAGATTAAGTTCATTAAGATAGCTGCCGAGATGATTCCAGCGGCGCTACAGAAAGGCTCAGTTAACGCTGGCGATGTACCGCCCGAAATCGTCTCTGAACTGGCAGAATCGGGGCTTACCATCATTACAGCGCCCCCTGCCTGGAATGTCAAACTAATGATGAATCACCAAGAGGAACCTTTATCTTCGCAGCAGTTCCGGCAGGCGCTGGGTTACGCCATAAATAGAACAGCTCTGGTGGAAATTACCCAGCGGGGGCATGCGATGGCCGGAAGTCCGGGCATGATGCCTCCGACGAGTTGCTGGTATTATTCTGAGACTCCACAGTATGAGCATAACGCGGCCAAGGCAAAGGAATTTCTGCAGGTACTGAATTATACGCTACAGAACGGGTATTTCACCAAGAACGGCGAAGGACTAGAGCTGGAACTCATAGCTGCAGCTGACTTCAAGGAGGTTGGCCAGTTTGTCAAAGACCAGTTGGAGGCAGTGGGCATAAAGATAGAATTCAGCACCCTCGAAGCCAAGACGGTTGACGCAAAGGTGGAGGCCTGGGATTTTGACCTTGCTATCTACGGGCATGGGGCTCTTTATGAGCCTTCCTTTCTGAATAAGGTAATCATAGGAGAAGGGTTTAACAGCGCCCGCTACCATTCGAACCAAGCACTAAACCAGCTGCTCAGGACTCAGCTAACTGAAATGGACGCTGAAAAGAGAGAGGAACTGGTATGGCAGATTCAAGCGATTTATGCTGAGGACTTACCTGCGCTTACTTTGTACTATCCTAACTGGTACTGGGCGCACGACGGCAAGGTAGAGCTGTTCTATACAAGGGATGGCGTTGCAATTGGCATACCCCTTCCTCTAAACAGGCTAACTTTCATGGAATAATGCAATGGGAGTAATACCATATAAGACCGGACACATATAATATGCGGAATGTCATTACCTACGTCATAGCTTTCTCGTTCATTCTGGCGTTGACCTTCTTACTGCCGAGAATGATGCCGGGGGACCCGCTGGTGGCGATCTACGGTAGTGAGGCACTGATTGCCATGACGCCGGAGTTTGAAGCTCATCTGATAGAGCGCTTCGCTCTGGACCAACCGCTGTGGCGGCAGTTTGGCGCTTACTTGTCCGCACTGGTTCAGGGAGACTCTGGGTATTCCTACTACTACAATGCAGGAGTGTCATCAGTAGTCCTGGGAAGGTTGCCCTGGACGTTGCTTCTGGTGGGCACGGCACTTGTCATTTCCACCCTTTTGGGCATTGTTCTGGGCATCGAATCTGGCTGGAGACGAGGCGGCCGGCGAGACAAATCTTTGCTCACCAGCCTTATGACGGTCAGCGGCTTTCCCGACTTCTTCCTGGGGATTTTGCTCCTCATCGGATTTGGAGTTACTTGGGGGATTTTCCCGTTATCAGGGGCAATTACTCCTTATTCAGGCCTATCCGGAATTGCTCTGGTCGCGGACGTTCTTCGGCATCTCTTTTTGCCAGTAATTGCCCTGGTTTTGTCGCATATTGGAGCGAGCTATCTGCTAACCAGGAATACCATGGTCACTGTGCTGAAAAAACCCTATATCGTCTTGGCGAAAGCGAAAGGATTGCCTGACCCAACGGTAAGATACCACCACGCCGGCAGAAATGCTTTGCTTCCGGTTATTACTCAAACAGGGATACAACTGGGTCACCTAGTTACAGGCGTTATTTTTGTCGAGATCGTCTTCGCCTACCCAGGATTGGGATATCTGATCTATGAAGCGCTATTGGCGCGAGATTACCCTATTCTTCAGGGTGTGCTTCTGATTGTGGCTGTTTCTGTCCTTATAGTTAACTTTCTGGTGGATTTGAGTTATTCCAGGCTCGACCCGAGGATTCGTTATGCACATTAATCCTAAGCAAGAAATAAGGCGCAGCAAGTTCGCCATGTTTGGAATAGGCATGCTTCTGCTATTGCTAATCATTGCGGTATTTGGGCCTTTGCTCATACCATACGAGCCATACGACCAGACCCCGTCCGCCTTCGAGGCTCCTTCTCACACCCATTGGCTGGGCACAAATCATGTGGGGGAGGACATCTTAAGCCAACTCGTGCATGGCGCCCGGACTTCGTTGCTGGTTGGTTTCTTAGCAGCCCTTTTGGCTATGATCTTGAGCACTGTCATCGGTACTACAGCAGCTCTCGTTGGTGGCTTATACGACAAGATAGTCATGAGGATTGTTGATGCTTTCATTGTCGTCCCCGCCATTATCGTCATCATTTTGGTGGCAGTGTATCTCAAGCCCAACTTGTTGGTGCTGATTTTGCTGCTTGCTTTGTTGGGCTGGCAGGGTGCAGCGAGAACAATACGAGCTCAAGCCCTCTCCCTGAAAGAACTGGGCCATATTTCGGTAGCTCGGTCCTTCGGGGCAGGTAATCTATATCTGGTATTGCGACACATTTTGCCTGATCTTGTTCCTATATTGGTGATGGGGTTTATTTACGGCGTAAGAAGAGCTGTTTTCATGGAAGCTGGCCTGGCTTTTCTCGGCATAGCTGACCCGGCGGTAGTCAGTTGGGGGATGATGATGCACCAGGCACTTGACTTTAGTTATCTTGACGTATGGCAATGGTGGTTGATTCCTCCGGGGGTGGCTTTGTCCCTGACCATCCTCGCTGTTACTGGCATTGGCTATACGCTGGAAGGAGCTCTGGACCCAAGATTGAGGAGAGAAGTAAATGCTTAAGCTAGAAGCCCTGGAAGTGAGTTACGGAGAGAAGAAGATCCTCAATGGAATTGACCTTGAGCTCCAAGATGGCGAATCTCTGGCTGTCATTGGTGAGTCTGGCGCTGGGAAGACTACTCTGGCTTTGACCCTCATGCGTTTGGTGGATGGCAATGTTAAGGGCAAAATCTCGTTTGACGGGCTGGATTTGCTTTCCCTACCTGAGCAAGAGATCAACGAGCTAAGAGGGAATCGGATAGCCTGGGCACCTCAAAACGCGAATAACGCGCTGAACCCGGTTTATACCATTCTTGATCAAGTAGCTGAGCCTATAACAGCGCACAGACTGAAAGACAGGCAAGAAGCCGCAAAGCAGGCATCACTACTGCTAACTGAATTTAGTATTTCAGAAAATCGCTTTTCTGCCTACCCTCATCAATTGAGTGGCGGAGAGCAGCAAAAGGTATTGCTTGCCATAGCTTCGGCCAATCGGCCTGAGCTTCTAATTCTTGATGAGCCGATATCTTCCCTGGATGCTCCGGCCCGAGGCGAGGTAATTGAATTGCTGAAGCATGTCAATGAAGACCGCAGCATCATTGTAATGACCCACGATATTTCCACTGCGGCTAAGCTTGCCGATAAGGTCGCCATTCTATATGCGGGCAGAATAGTAGAACTTGGTCTGGCAGATGAGGTTCTTTCGCGGCCTCGGCACCCGTACACACGCGGACTAATTCGGTCTTATCCCGACATGAACAGAGGGAAAGATTTGCAGGGAATAAAGGGCATTATGGACCGCACTGTAAGCGGATGTGCCTTTCATCCTCGCTGTACTCAAGCCATAGAAATCTGCCGCAGGGACGTACCACCCCTCAAGCTGACTCAGGGAAGATATATTGCCTGTCATCGAGGAGGCGTCATTTCTTTGCTGTCAACCAGGAATTTGAGCAAACGTTTCGGCTCTCTTTTGGCCGTGGATTCGGTCAATATGACTATTGAAGGAGGTGAAACGCTGGCCCTAGTAGGCGAGAGCGGCTCGGGCAAGACTACGCTGGCAAAGCTAATTATGGGGCTTATCGAGCCTAACCAAGGCGAGGTGTATTTAGAAGACAGCGTGGTCAGTAAAAGAGGAAAGGATTTTTACCAACAGGTGCAGATGGTTTTCCAAAACCCGGGAGAATCGTTGAGCCATCGCCTCTCTGTGTTAGAGCTGGTGAGGGAGCCGTTAGATGTGCAGGGGATTGGCACAATGAGAGAGCGAGATGGCGAGGTCAGGCAAGTCTTGAGAGAAGTAGAATTACCTGATAGCGAGTCCTTTTTGAGTGAGTATCCCCACCACCTCAGTGGCGGGGAAATGCAGAGAGTGAGCATTGCCCGGGCACTGGTCTTGGGTCCAAGGCTGCTTATTGCTGATGAGCCTGTGGCCTT
>CAZLAL010000041.1:0-3018 GCA_964557455.1 uncultured Dehalococcoidales bacterium | reverse complement strand
TTAATATGAGATTCGGCGGACACGAGCAAAGAAACCTTTCCCAGTACTACTCAGCGGACACCTCTTCCTTTCCCCAGTTCTGCATCATCTGCTTGATTCTTTGGGCAAGTTTGGGGTCTTCCTTGAGCCGTTTCGTAAAAACGGGACAGCTCTGGAGAACCATGTCCTGACTCATAGAGGCGATGTTCTCCATGATCTGGTCTAGTTCAGCTCTGGCTTGTTCGGGCAGATTTGTCGCCTGCATTGCTGCCCTGAACTGTGCGATATCCTCGACACCTACTTGAATCGGGGTCAGGCAGTTCTTATACCAGGGACATTCCTTGCATCTGATAAGTGCTGTGGCTTCATCCAAAATATCACCCATTATCTGGTCCTCCCTGTTAAAATAATTCTAGCACTTTCCCTTGATACAGAGCTAACCAGATCTATCGGTGTGATTCCTGATCGCTCCTTGTCCTGTAATCACGCGTTTGAGTCTACGGGGACGAAATATCATTTTGCTAATTGACTTCCTGTGTTATAATAAAGGTCGCCGGTGACAGCAGGTACCTTGAGGGTTTAAATGCTCTGCCTGCCGAGGTTGAAGTTAACCCTGTGTTTGCTGGCACAGGGATTTTTTGTTATAGACCTCCTCTCTCATGACGGGAGGGATTGAAAGAGAAGGCGATTATGCTGAAAGAAAAGAAAGTGCAAATAGTAGGCAATCTAGCCGACGATTTGTCGCGGAGCACTGTTGTCATTGCCACAAACTATCAGGGGCTGCTTGCCAAGCAAATGGCCGAGTTGCGTAATGCATTGGCGAAATCAGGTGTTGCGTATCATGTAGTCAAGAATACTCTGGTATACCGCGCTGCTGACCAGGCAAGTAAGCCGCAGCTGAAGGACATAATTGAGGGTCCCGTGGCTCTAGCCTTGGGTTACGATGATGCGGTCAGTGCGGTTAAAGCTCTTAACCAATACATCAAATCCATGGGACTGCCTTTGCAGGTTAGGGGAGGACTGTTGGGGAATCGAATTTTGCGAGAGGAGGAACTGATAAGTCTGGCTAGTCTACCGCCTAGAGAAGTCCTTATAGCGAGGTTGCTTGGCCAGTTGCAGGCGCCAGTCTCAACTTTACATAACATTCTCAGTTTCCCACTGCAGGGACTTATAACCGTATTACAGAACAGAGCTCAAACCACTAAAGAATAGCGAAGGAGGAAATCATGTCACCACAAGAAGCAGAGAAAGAAGCGAGAGAAGGGGAAGCAAAGAAAGCCTCAAGGGCGAAGAAAGAAGCTAAGGAAGAAGGGGCCAAGGAGACCCCGATAGCAAAGAAAGAGGCTAAGGTTATGACGAAAGAAGAAATTGTGACTGCCATCAAGAATATGACAGTGCTGGATCTAGCTGACTTGGTGAAAACACTGGAGAGCGAGTTTGGAGTCAGCGCTGCCCCGGTAGCAGTAGCGACAGCAGCGCCAGCGGCTGCTCCTGGCGCGGAAGCCGCAGGAGCGCCAGAAGAGGAAAAGACAGAATTTACGGTTATCTTGAAGAGCTTTGGCGAGAAGAAAATCGAGGTTATCAAAGCAGTGCGCGAAGTAACCACCCTGGGATTAAAACAAGCTAAGGATTTGGTGGAAGCTGCTCCACAGGTAGTAAAAGAGGGAGTCCCCAAGGAAGAGGCCGAAACAGCAAAGAAGAAACTAGAAGCTGCTGGAGCAACCGTAGAAGTCAAGTAGACTCATCTCAAGATTCCTGAATTCTTGAGGGGGGAGGTTGAGTAACATGCTTCCGGGCAGTTACCAGGTTGTTTTGGGAATGGGAGGATTTTTCCTTCTGCTTGCTGTTGTTTTTATTGTCTGGAATAAGAGGGAAAAGAAGAGATACTACAACTCCATTCTGTTGACTCGAAGGGATATTAAGGAGACCATAACGCATGAGCACGAGCGTTTTTGGCTACAAGCCTGGCAAATAGGAGGCAGGATTTCCCTTATCGTTGGCATTGTACTGCTGATTATTGGCGGGATTCTATGGTTTATTGTTCATTGAGCCTGTCGTGACAGTGAGTAGTGGGGAAGAGGCTGTCCAAGGAGCAGCTTATTGCTTGACGCTTCGACTTTTCGCGAAACCAGACTAGTTGATACCGGTGGATGGTAGCTCGTTGAGAGTCTGCGAAGTAATTCTCGTAACGAAAAGGACAATTTCACGGCTTAAGATTCCACATTTGCCTTCGCTCGCCTATTAAACAGGCTCGATTATTAGATTATTTCCTTATGTCTGTACTGCAGAGCTTCTGCCATATGGTGTGTCTTGATAATGTCGCTATGCTCGAGGTCAGCGATGGTGCGGGAGAGCTTGAGGATGCGATGAAAGGCACGGCCGGTGAGGTGAAGCTGCTTCATGGCAGCCCGGAGCAAGCTCTGTGCTGCTGGTTCCACTGCGCAGAATTCCTTCACCTCCTTGGGCGTCATATCGGCGTTACACGTTAGGCTCGTTCCCCGAAAACGCTCAAGCTGTATTTCGTGTGCTGCCTTGACCCTGGCCCTGACTTCGTCGGATGTTTCGCCTGGCTTATCCTCAATGAGTTTTTCATAATCAATATGGGGAACATCAACAAAAATATCGATGCGGTCCAGTAATGGTCCGCTTATCCTCTTATGGTAGCGAGAGATTTCCGCATATGAGCATTTACACTCCCTAAATGGGTCGCCATAATACCCGCAGGGGCAAGGGTTCATAGCAGCAACCAGCATAAAGCTGGCCGGAAAGGTAACGCTACCATGAGCACGGCTCACTGTTATTGTTCTATCTTCTATTGGCTGGCGTAAAGATTCTAGGGTGACGTGCCCGAACTCAGGAAACTCGTCGAGGAAGAGCACTCCGTGGTGGGCTAGGCTTATCTCCCCGGGTCGTGGCCATTGGCCACCTCCCACCAAGCCGGCGTGGGAAATAGTGTAATGAGGCGAGCGGAAAGGGCGTTCTGCAACCATGGGTGTGCCTTGCGGCAGTAATCCGCTGACGCTATAGATCTTAGTGACC
>CAZLAL010000040.1:0-7562 GCA_964557455.1 uncultured Dehalococcoidales bacterium | reverse complement strand
TACGACATTTCACCTCCTTCACAGAGCCCCATACGCCATGCAGACGAGTCAAACAGGCTCGCTGGCATCGTCTGGCCCTCCCATCTTATCACCCTCTGCCTTCTGCCGCCAGAGTAACATTGTGAAATACACATATTGGCAGGACCTTGCTTAATGCCTACCGGCACCGAAGGTCGTCTCGCTGATTGATTTTGACCAAGGCAAAGGGGTATATTATACAGTCGCTTTCTGCACGGGGAACCTGGCTTAACAACACGAATGGTATCGCATCAGAAATAGGTATGGCAGACTCTGAATGCTAATCTCTAGACTGTAGATAAATCCGGGTAACAAGCTTGGAAGTCACGAATTAACAAAGCTAATCAGGTAAATAGTAAAAAAACAATAAATAAGGAGGTGGAAATGCCAGCAGAGATAATTGACGGAAGAAAAATCGCGGAGGAGATTCGTGCGGACTTAAAGCAAAGGGTCGAGAGCTTGAAGGGGAAAGGGATAACCCCGAAGCTTGTGGCCATTTTAGTCGGGGAAGACCCTGCTTCTCTTTCTTACCTTCGTGGTATTGCCAAGGGCTGTGAGGCAGTGGGCATAGTTAGCGATACGGTTAAGCTCCCGGCAAACGCCACTCAAGAGCAACTAGACAGAAAAATCGTGGAGCTCAATAAGGACCCGCAATGTCACGGCATCATCCTGCAACTGCCCCTGCCCAAGCATCTTGATACTCTCCGGGCGGAGAGCGAGATCTCCCCTGATAAAGACGTTGATGGCACCAACCCGGTAAACACTGGGAAATTGCTGCTGGGAGAAGAGACCTTCTTCCCCTCAACCCCTTATGGTGTTCAGCAATTGCTGATTCGCAGTGGACACAGCCCCGAAGGTAAACACGTTGTTATCTGTGGCCGCAGCAACATTGTCGGGAAGCCATTAATGGGTATTCTGGTGCAAAAACAAGAGGGGGCGAACGCTACTGTGACTGTCTGCCATACAGGGACCAGACAGCTTTCCTCATTTACCAGGCAAGCAGACATTTTGGTGGCCGCCATGGGAAAGGCCAAGGCCATCACCGCCGATATGGTGAACGAGAGGGCGATAGTGGTGGATGTGGGAGTGAACCAGATAGAGGACCCGCAAAACCCAGGCAAGTTCAAGTTGGTTGGCGACGTCGACTTCGAGGCAGTGAAGGAGAAGGCGGCTGCCATAACTCCCGTCCCCGGCGGCACCGGCCCGGTGACTTCAGCACTGCTGGTGGCCAACACTGTAAGAGCTGCCGAGAAACTAGCCAGGCAATAAGCCCCAAAATCCTCTGAGAGGTGACGATATGCCAGGTAATATACTCGATGGAAAGAAATTATCCACGGAAATAAGGGAGGAACTGAAAGGAAGAATCGCAAAGCTTAAGGCGAAGGGCATAACTCCCGGGCTTGCTGGAATCCTTGTTGGCGAAGACCCGGGCTCAGCATCTTACATTGGGCTTAAGGAAAAGGCCAGCGGGGAGCTGGGCATCAATTCACGGATGGTAAGGTTGCCGCAAGATACAACACAAGAGGATTTGCTCAAGCAAATTGAGAGGCTCAATAAGGACCCGAAGATCCATGGCATTTTTATTCAGCTTCCCGTCCCTGCACACCTGGATGAGAACAAAGCCTTAACTACCGTTCTCCCCGAGAAGGATGTAGACGGATTCCATCCTGTAAATGTAGGCAGAGCCTGGATGGGCCAAGAGGCATTCCTTCCGGCCACCCCAGCTGGCATCTGGGAGATGCTACGTCGCTACGGATATGGCAACCTCAAAGACAAGGAGGTTGTGATTGTCAATGTGGATAACCTTGTAGGAAAGCCTTTGGCATCTATACTGGCTCAGGAAAGAGTAGGAGCCAACGTTACGCTTTGCCAGCCCTCTACACCGAGCCTATCTAGCTACACCCGTCGCGCGGACGTGGTAGTAGTTGCTGTGGATAAGCCAAAGTTTCTCACCGCTGACATGGTGAAGGAAGCTGTGATTGCTATAGACTTTGGCTCTAACTGGATTGATGACCCGACGAGCAAGACAGGGAAAAGGACGGTGGGGGATATAGATTTTGAACCTGTGAAAGAGAAGGCTGGGGCAATTACCCCCGTCCCTGGTGGGCTTGGCCCCATGACGGTCACCATGCTTTTGGTCAACACCGTGACGGCAGCGGAGAGACAGGCGGGGAGCTAAGCCCTACCAGACTTGATTAGCCCCTTTGACCTGATGTATAATTCGCCGTTTGTGATATGAAAATTGCTGTCAGCGGCAAAGGAGGAGTAGGCAAAACGTTGCTGGTGGCCCTCCTTTCCACTGTTTTCGCCAAATCTGGCTATTCCGTTCTGGCAATAGATGCCGACCCGAATGTTAATCTGGCCTCGGCTTTTGGCATCCCTAACTCCGAGAAGATAATACCTATCTCCAAGATGGATGACCTCATCGAGGAGAGGACTGGAGCAAGACCCGGCCAAATGGCGCCCTACTTCAGGTTAAATCCCAAAGTCGATGATTTGCCGGACAAGTGTTCCCTAAAGTATGACGGAATCAGGATAATGGTCATGGGCCCGATCAAGGCAGCCGGCAGTGGTTGTTATTGCCCCGAAGGCGCTTTGCTGGAGGCTCTGGTCGCTCATTTGCTTCTTCAGGTGAAAGAAGTGGTTATCCTGGATATGGAGGCTGGCATAGAGCATCTGACACGCGGAACAGCCAAGGGAGTAGATAAGCTGATCATAGTAGTAGAACCAAGCAGAAGAAGCGTTGAAACAGGCCGCAGAGTAAGAGACCTGGCCTTGGAGATAGGTCTTAATAATGTTGGCGTGGTGGGCAGCAAGATTCGAAATGAAAGTGAGAGGGATTTCCTTATTTCCAGCATGCCAGGCTTCGAATTCCTCGGCTTTATCCCTTATGATGAAGCCATAGTAGCAGCTGACATTGCTGGCTCTTCGCTCGTTGATGCCAGCGAGAAGGTTATGAAAGAGGCGGAGCGTATTGCAGCGCGGCTGACTAATCAGTGAGCAATAAATATTGGCTTATCAATAGCCTGAAATAAGAAAGGAGGTTGCTATGGCATACGATGCAACAAAAATGAAAGACTGGCAGATTGCGGAAGCTGCCGAACAGAACATGCCCGCGCCCGAGGAGTGGCGAGAGAGGTTGAACTTGCAGAAGGATGAGGTTATTCCTTACGGAAAACTATGCAAGCTCGATTTCATGAAGATTATCGAACGCCTCAAGAAAAAGCCAGATGGCAAATATGTAGAGGTCACTGCCATCACCCCCACACCGCTGGGCGAGGGGAAAACAACCACCACCATGGGTATCTTAGAAGGCATGGGTAAACGGGGTAAGAACGTGGGTGGTTGTATACGTCAGCCCTCAGGTGGCCCGACCATGAATATCAAGGGCACCGCCGCGGGCGGCGGCAATGCGCTATTAATCCCCATGACCGAATTCTCTTTGGGCCTTACCGGTGACATCAATGACATAATGAATGCCCATAATCTGGCCATGGTGGCGCTGACTTCTAGAATGCAGCATGAGCGCAACTATGACGACGCAGAGCTGGCCAAGCGCACGAGGATGGCCCGGCTCAATGTTGACCCTACCAGAGTGGAGATGGGTTGGATCATGGATTTCTGTGCCCAGGGCCTCAGGAACATTATAATCGGCCTCGGCGGTCGCATGGACGGCTATGCGATGCAGTCCAAATTTGGCATCGCCGTGAGTTCCGAGCTCATGGCTATGTTGTCTATTGTCACAGACCTGGCGGACCTGCGCAAGAGGATGGACGAGATCACCGTCGCTTTCAACAGGGATGGCAAGCCTGTTACCACCGGCGACCTTGAAGTGGGCGGCGCTATGACGGCCTGGATGCGCAATACGATTAACCCCACCCTGATGTCCACCGTCGAGTATCAGCCCTGCATGGTTCATGCCGGCCCCTTCGCCAATATCGCCGTCGGCCAGTCTTCCATCATCGGCGACCGCATCGGTCTGAAGATGTTTGACTACCACGTTACCGAGAGCGGCTTTGCCGCGGACATAGGCTTTGAGAAGTTCTGGAACGTGAAGTCTCGCCTCAGCGGGCTCAAGCCGAATGTATCGGTACTCACCGCGACCATCAGGGCATTGAAGATGCATGGTGGCGGACCCAAGGTAGTCGCTGGTCTACCCCTGCCCGACTCATACACCAAGGAAGACCTGGGACTTCTGGAGAAGGGCCTTCCCAACATGCTGCACCACATCAACACCATCAGGACCGCGGGCATCAACCCTGTGGTATGTATCAACGCCTTCCATACTGACACTAAGGAAGAGATTGCCATGGTCCGCAAGGCAGCCGAGTCAGCCGGAGCACGCTGCGCACTGAGCCAACACTGGCTCAAGGGCGGTGATGGAGCCCTGGAGCTTGCCGATGCCGTGATGGAAGCCTGCGAAGACAAGAACGACTTCAAATTCCTTTACCCGCTGGACATGAAGCTGCGAGAGCGGGTCAACAAGATTGCCAAAGTGGTCTACGGTGCCGATGGCGTGTCATGGACTGCTGACGCCGAAGCCAAGGCCAAAATGCTCGAGGCCGATGCTAAATTCGACGAATACGCTACCATGATGGTGAAAACACATCTTAGCCTGACGCATGACCCGACCGTCAAGGGTGTTCCTAAGGGATGGTCCCTACCTATTCGCGATGTGCTGATCTATTCCGGGGCGAAATTCCTCTGCCCCTGCGCCGGGACAATCAGCCTGATGCCGGGCACCAGCTCCGATCCTGCCTTTAGAAGAGTAGATGTTGACACCAAGACTGGTAAGGTGCAGGGTCTCTTCTAAAGTCTAGTAGTCTGGCCTGAGAGGACATCTCTGTTTTGCGGCTTCCTGTCCCCTGAGGGAGAGGACAGAGGAGGATGCCGGTAGAAGCTAACAGTGTTTCCCTGACTATTGATGGCAAGAAAATAAGGGCTGCCCCAGGCGAAATGGTCCTGTGGGCAGCTCTGGATAATGATATTTACATCCCCAACCTTTGCGCCATCCGGGAAAAGAGCGAGCCTTCTGCTTCCTGCCGTCTGTGTTTTGTGGAGGTCGAAGGTAAGGATAACCCTGTTACCGCCTGCACTACGCCTGTAACCGAAGGCATGGTGGTCAGCACCAAAGGTGCAAAGGCATTGAGGCTGGCCCGCACCGCCTTTGAGTTGCAGCTGGCCAGTCTGCCTCTCGATTGTGCTCACTGTCCCAAAAGTGGTTCTTGCGAAATTCAGAAGATAGCCAAGCATCTCGGTGTCAAACTCAATACAAAAAGATTCAGGAAAGTCCTCCGTACACTGCCGGTAGATTCCAGCAGTCCCCTCTACATTTATGACGCCAACAAATGCGTGCTCTGCGGCAGGTGCGTTTGGGTGTGCCAGGAGAAAGTGGGCAAAGGGGTCATCGGCTTTGCTCACCGTGGATTCGGCAGGATAGTCACCACTTTTGGTGATGACCTAGAGGGTAGAGCGCGCTGCGAGGACTGTAGTGAGTGTGTTAGCGTTTGCCCCGTCGGTGCCCTGACGTTTCGCGCGGACAGGAAACCAAAGCCCCAAAAATAGACTTGGCCTCGCTCACCAACAGAAAAAAGCCCGATCTGGCCCGTTCTTCATTCGCTGGCAGGCTCGACCATCACCGGCTCTAACAGGAGCCCAGAACGGAATCACCCAAGTCCTCCCAGGCACGCCGCTGTTCATCATACGGGGCTCGTACCAGCGTAGATTGCTTCCCCAGAATCATAGTCTGGCGACGGTCATCGTAGAGCTCCCACTTTCCAACACCATCACAACTAGGGTCCCCCTGACTGGCAAGACTTGCCCAGGCATCCTGGATTTTCCCGGAGAGAGCCTGGGCTTCTTCATTACGACCGCTGAAATTGTCATCCAGAGTCCCGAACACAAACCCTAGATCTAATGCGTGGCAAGAACCAAGAATTCCGTTCATCAGCGGTGAAACCCAGTCGAACAGGTACATGAAGGTCGCTTGTTGACGGCGATAGTGTGCCTCAGCCAGCCGAATGGCCGGCATGCGGAAAATCCTGTCCGTTTCGATAGCAGTAAATAGTTCACCCGGGGTGATAGGAAGCTTGCGCTGCCCACGAGCCTGACGATAGCTCTCTATCAGCCCGGCCACATCACCCCCCGGAATGAGTTGTTGGCAACGGCGCAGCAATCCTGCCTCGTTCAAGTTGGCAATATCTGTATCCAAGACAACAAAGAGCCTCCATTCATCCAGGGTAGTCCCAATCAAGACCGAGACGTTGTCTGCCGAGCCGCCAGCAATGGCCTGGATCGGCAACTGTGGAATCACGCTGCCGTCAACCACGGGCTTGAGAGGCAAGCCACCGATAGCCAATTCTGCACTGGGCCCTCTGACCATAAGCTCCGCCTGAGCACTGAGGAGCTGCTGTTCACTAAGCGCCCGCAACTTATCGACTTCGGTCGCCTTTATACCTAAGAGTTCGAGAAGAACAGTCCCCAGTTTGTCAGCACGCTCTACAGAATTCACATGATGGGCCGCTCCACTTTGCAGAATGGCTCTGTGGAACAGCCCGCGCGCCTTAGGCATCGCCAGTAACATCCCAACGCTCATGGCTCCGGCCGACTCACCAAAGATTGTCACATTTTCCGGGTCTCCACCGAAGCGCAAGATATTATCGCGCACCCACTTCAGCGCCATCACCTGGTCAAGCAGCCCCTCATTTCCCGTAGCTGGTATCCTGCCTCTGGTAACTTCACTTAGATTAAGAAAACCCAGTACGCCGAGGCGATAGTTGATAGTCACCACCACTACATTCCTTCGTGCAGACAGAGCCCGTCCGTTATAGATCAACCACGAGCCAGCACCGGTCGTGAAGAAGCCACCGTGGATCCAGACCATAACCGGGCGCCGATCCCCATCCAGGCCAGGAGTCCAGATATTGAGATAAAGGCAGTCTTCGCTTTGGGGCTGTTTCACTGGCGGTTCTAGAAACTGAATGCCGATAGCTAGCTGGGGGGCGGTAGGACCGAACTCCTTGGCCGGCCTGATCCCACTCCAGGCTTCAGAAGGTTGGGGCGGCAACCAGCGCCGCTCGCCTACCGGTGGGGCCGCATAAGGCACGCCGCGGAAAATATGTAAACCCTTCCTGATAACGCCTTCGACCTTGCCTGACGTAGTCTCGACAACTGTTGTTGCTACCCCATCCATGCCTGTTCCTGACATAAAGCTGAATGCTATTATAATTGCGTTCGCTGCTACCGTCAAAAGTAACCTTTCTGGGATAAGTTATTGCGTGCTATACTAGTGGCCAGGATTCTAGGAAGACTAGGATATCAGCCTATCGGCTAGTACAGGGCCGCAACACGCAGCTACTGAAGTTAAAAGGGAGGGATCAATGTTAGAGGTATTCTTAACCGAGGAGCGCCGGAAATTCAGAGAGGAGGTTTGGGATTGGGTCAAAGGCGTACCACGCCAGCTTATACTGGACATGGACGCCGATAAAATCAAGTTCCCCTATGACTTTGTCAGAGAAGCTGGCAGGAGAAACTTACTAGGCATC
>CAZLAL010000039.1:0-3632 GCA_964557455.1 uncultured Dehalococcoidales bacterium | reverse complement strand
GATGCACTGCTACTTCAGGGGACGGAGGTCGTCAAGCGGACGCCGCTTCCTCCGCCTCTGATGTTTCTGGCGGAACACGGATTTTCATATCTCGTCAAGGTCTACTCTGGTACAGAGGAACATACAGTGCTATTTGATGCGGGGGTGTCCACGACTTGTTTCTTTCATAATACGGAGCTTTTGCACGTAGACTTTAGCAAGATTGAGGCTGTAGCTCTGAGCCACGGTCATTTCGACCATTTCGGAGCCCTGATAGAATCTTTAAACAGGGCAACAAAGGGAATACCCCTGGTGCTCCATCCGGATGCTTTTCTTGAACGGAGGCTGAATATTCCCGGTATTGGCGCGGTGCCTTTCCCCAGGCTGGATGAAACCGCGCTAAACAAGACAGGAGCGACGATTCGTAAAATCAGAGAGGATTCCACGCTCGCTGCTGACCTCATTCTGGTTCTGGGGGAGGTGGAGCGCGTAACCGATTTCGAGAAAGGCTTCTCATGGGCTGAAGCGAAGATAGATGACGAATGGGTGGTTGACCCCTTCAACGATGACCGGGGGTTGGCAGTGAAGGTAAAGGGCAAGGGACTGGTAGTTCTCGGTGGTTGTTCTCACGCCGGCATCATCAATACCGTCAAGCACGCCCGGAAGGTTGCGCAGGCTGATAAGGTTCATGCCGTGATGGGTGGATTTCACCTGACGGGGGTGACGTTTGAGCCAATCATCGGTGCGACTATCGAAGAGATGAAGAAGATAGGGCTGGATTTCGTTGTGCCTATGCATTGCACCGGCTGGAAAGCCATGACTGAATTTGCCAGGGAAATGCCGGACCAGTTTATCGTCAATACCGTAGGGTCTGTCTATACCTATCAGAAATCTTGATAAGACGCCTGGACAATGGAACGCAACGGTGTTGTTTTCCAATTTCAGGTGTAACTCAAGCGGCCAAAGAGCTGCGGAAAGAGCTGTCTTTAGGACCCGACGAAGGAAGCCGCTTGCTGGGATTGATAATTTTGTGTTTTAATCAGGACAATCTGGAGGAAATCTGGGAAAGGCAAAATTCAACTGGAGTAAATGCCTGCCCGGTAGAACAGGATAACGATGGACAAAAAAGGTAAGTACGAAACAATACTACTAAAGAAGGAGGCGGGCATTACAACACTCACTCTCAATAGGCCGGAAAGGTACAATGCGCTGAATCGAGTGATGACGAGCGAATTGCTGGATGCGCTGAGCACCGTCGGTAACGACAAGGATAATAGAGTTCTGGTTATTACGGGAGCAGGCAAGGCGTTCTGCTCGGGAGCAGACGTGAAGGATCTGAGCAGCGGAGGCACTGCAGTCGAGGCTCGAACGTGGACCCAATATGGCGGTAAGCTCATGCTGCTCATAGCAGATCTGGAGATACCCGTTATTGCCAAGGTGAATGGTTTTGCAGTAGGTATAGGATGTAGCCTCGCGTTGAACTGCGATATGGTCATTGCCTCGGACAATGCTAGCTTCAGCCTGATTTTTGGCCAGATCGGACTCATTGGAGATGGTGGTTCCTTGTTCACTGTTTCAAGGTTGGTGGGTCCTATGAAGGCGAAGGAACTCTACTTTACTGGCCGCCTTGTGTCCGCGGAGGAGGCGGAAAGAATCGGGTTGATTAACAAATTCGTGGCTGCGCAGGATCTTGATGGGGAGGTGAACAGCCTGTGTGCTAGACTTGCTTCGGGGCCGGCCGTAGCCTATGGGATGTCAAAGAAAATCATAAACAAGGGACTGAATATGGATCTGGCATCGGTCTTGGAACTAGAGGCTATGGGACAAGCGATAGCCTCCACTACTGAGGATGCTAAAGAAGCAGCGCAAGCATTTCTTGAAAAGAGGCCGCCCAGTTTCAAAGGAAGATAAGGGTTCTATTTGGTTTCGCCGTAGATATGTTGGGCACATGGGCACCAGATAGACGAATTCCACTCCGATAGCGTTCAAGCGGCACTATGCGTAAAGGCCATAGCATTGAACACCAGGGCAAGAGCTAATGGGAGTCCCAGACGGAGCTTCTGAGTTTGCCGGACTTGTTGACGTCAGGGAAGGATTCGAGTGACAGGTTGCCCATCATCTGAGAGTTGGCTTGTAGAACAGAAGCACGAGCGCTTACTATTAGAAACTGGTGAGTACTGGAGGTACGGTCTAAGGCGTTCTTGGTGGCTATAGTGGTGAGAGGGTCTGGGAGGCATAGCAGGCGTGCTTGTCGCAGCTGAGCCGAAGGATTCTTGGGGATGAGGTAATCAGCCGGGCTAAGCAACTCAAGATATAGTGTCTCAGTGCTTGTGGGGTGAATTGGGTGAAGTTTGTTCGCGGTAGTGTACTCTGCAGTGAGCCAACGGATTGGCAGTTGCCGAAATGTGCCTGGTAAAGGGAAAGGGGATAGAATAAGGAGAAGAGAAGGGGGATTTAGATAATGGGTGAAAATCAATATATCCTACTCGAGAAGCGGGATAAAATAGCCTACATTACGTTCAACCGCCCGGAAAAATTGAACGCAATCAGATGGCAGGATTACATGCTACTCTACGACCATTTTAAGGAATGTGAAGACGACAAGAATATACGCGCTATTATCCTGACTGGAAAAGGAAGGGCCTTCTCTGCGGGCGATGACCTCGAGGGATACCCTGGGTCAGGTCAGGAATCAGTGATCATGGGTAATCCGGGTATCGCGCTTGCCATGCAGGGTAAATACCTGGAACTAGCGCTTTCAGGCTATCAGGACTATTTGCAGAAAACCTGCACGCTTATTATGAACTCCGGAATAGTATCAATAGCAGCCGTAAATGGCGTGTGCTGGGCACCTGAGATTTTATATGCTATGGATTTTGTTATCGCTGCGGACGTGGCAAGGATTGCGCAAGGCGACGTCAGGAATGGCATCTGCCCCGGAGGCGGGTCCACTCAAATTCTGCCTCGCTTGCTGGGAAGGCGACGGGCAATCGAGTTTATACTCAGTTCTGCAGAGATATCCGCTGAGGAAGCCTACAGGATAGGATTGGTCAACAAAGTGGTGCCACTTGCAGACCTTATGAACGAGGCTGAGGCATTAGCCAGACATATGATAGAGAGGCCGTATCACTCTATAAAGTTGGTTAAAATGGCAGTGACGAAAGCGCAGGAACTGCCATTGGGTGATGGCTTAGCGCTTGAAGGCTGGTATAGCGGGATTTCCATTCAAAGTGACTATTTCCAGAGCTTCTTTAAGAAGTTTGTGGAGAAGAAGACGCAGAAGTGACTAGCGCACTGATGTGGATAATGGTTGAGCTATCTGTAGCGAGTCGAATCTAATCAGAGCAGTAATTGGCTGTTGTTGAATAAACCTCATTGAGAAGGAGTAACCGAATGGAAGACATCGATGAAAATGTATTGAACAAGGCATTCGAAAGTGGCAAACGCCACGAGATAGAGAGTACCGGGTGTTCACAATCCGCACTTGCGGGCATTTTGGACGCGCTTGGCCTTGAAAATGACGATGTTTTTAAGGCCGCCACCGGGTTTGCTGATGGGGTAGGATTAACAGGAGATGGCCATTGCGGAGCACTTTCCGGTGGTGTCATGGCAATAAGCTATCTGTTCGGGAGGGAGGGTAAGGATTTCGGGGA
>CAZLAL010000038.1:0-10808 GCA_964557455.1 uncultured Dehalococcoidales bacterium | reverse complement strand
TTCTACATTGAGAAGATAGAGCAGGAATGGAGCCGACTGTAATCTGAGGCAGAGCCTGTGGAATCCATACTGTTTGAGGTATATCCCGGCTTAAGGCAGCTGCCCTGGCAGAGCCTGGGAGACTTCCCCACCCCGGTAAGCCGATTGGAAAACCTGGGCAAGAAGCTCGGTTACCAGAACATCTGGGTAAAAGAGGACAACAAATCGTCGAATTATTACGGTGGGAACAAGGTGCGGAAACTGGAGTTTGTCCTTCCCGACGCAGTTCACAAAAAGAAGAAAATTATTATGACTTATGGCGGCATAGGGACAAATCATGGCCTCGCCACAACAATACACGGTAATCGCCTCGGACTGAAGACCCTTTTGCTGCTGGTTGACCAGCCGCTTTCCACTCACGTTCAGGAACATCTGCTCCTCTTCCAGCACTTCGGGGCAGAGCTTTGTTATGCCCAAAATAGGACCGGGGCTGTGTTGAAGTCAATATGGTATTTTTTGTCAAAGCGCCATCTTTACTATCTCCCTACGGGAGGCTCTTCGCCACGGGGTAGCCTGGGTTTTGTTGCTGCTGCTTTTGAATTGAAACGGCAAATTGATGCCGGACTACTCCCTCAGCCAAAATACATCTTTGTCGCCCTGGGATCCAGGGGGACAATGGCCGGACTGCTGCTGGGAGCTAAGCTGGCCGGGCTAAATTCGATAATAGCGGGTGTCCGCGTTACAAACCTGTGGAGCGCAAATGAGAAGACGGTGGCAAGTCTGGCTAATAAGACAGCTGATTTGATGAGGAAATACGATGAGAAGGTGCCGCTCACCAGGTTCAGCAGTGCAGATACCCATGTCTTGCATGATTTCTTCGGGGAAGGATATGGTGCGCCTACCCCGGAGGGAAGGGAAGCAGTGGAAATCATGCAGCAGACTGAAGCTACTAATCTGGACTTAACTTATACCGCTAAGGCTTTTGCTGCCCTTCTCCATTTCGTGAGGACTGAAAAAGGCCACGAAGATGTCCCCATCCTGTTCTGGAATACTTATAATTCGGTGGACCTCACTCCTATCATCAAAGAAGACCATGATTACAGGAAATTGCCGGAGCCGTTCCACAAGTTTTTTAGCACGAATCTCATCCCTTATATTCAATAACATGGCATTGAAACGGGAGCCCGTTTTCGCGAAACTATCATCTCTTAGTCTTTTCGCGGCGATGCCTGCCGCGCAGCAACGGTGAACAATGAAGCAAACAGATCCGGCAGAGTTAGGGCTTAAGAGAGAACTGGGGTTAACGGACGCGGTGTCCATAGAGATAGGCTCCATGATTGGCGCCGGCATTTTTGCCCTGACCGGTATGGCCATAGGAATAACCGGCCCAGCAGTGCCTATCGCATTCGTCATAGCGGCTTTACCTATGGTGTTTGCTGTGCTCCCTCTTGGCATGCTGGCCTCCGTGCTCCCCACGATTGGCGGAAGTTTTAGATATCCGAGCAGAATTTTTTCTCCATTCTGGGGATTTATGGGAGTGTGGGGAATCATGATGGGAATACTCTTGGGCGGATTGCCGCTGTATGCTTACACACTGGCCGATTATCTGCTGGTGCTCTTCCCGTACCTGTCCAGGACAGGCATAGCATTGTCTGCACTGGTCCTTTTCTTCGTCATAAATCTTTTTGGCATAAAGGCCGCCAGCAAGATCCAAATCGGCATGTTTCTCATCCTGATGGCGGCTTTGCTAACCTTTATCTGCGGCGGCCTCCCGGAGATTGACTCCTCCAATCTGGCGCCCTTGCTTCCCAAAGGAACTGGCAGTATCGCCATTGCCGCAGGCCTCCTCTTCTTTGCCTATATGGGGGCAAACTATATCGTAGATTTGGGCGCTGAAGTAAAGGACGCGGCCAGGACCATACCTCGCTCATTTGCCATATCAATTCCCGTCGTTATCGTGCTGTACACCCTTATCGGGCTGGTCGCTGTCGGCGCTGTCCCCTGGGAAATCAGCGCAAACGAGCCGCTGTCCACATCTGCCGAAAAATTTCTGCCCGGCCCGCTGGCCATATTCTTCACCGTTGGAGGAGGGCTGCTGGCCATGACCACTACATTGAACGCTACCTACATGTACGGCTCGAGGTATATTTTAGCTCTGGCTGACGACGAAGTACTCCCCAGGCCCTTAGCTGCAGTGAGCAAGAGCCATGGGACGCCGCACTGGGGCTTGCTCGTCATGTGCCTTATCTCCCTAGCTGCCCTCCCCCTGGGAGCAGGTTCTCTCGAAGTCCTTGGCGTCGGTGCGTCTATCGGTTCCATTGTCCTTCTTATTCCCATACTTGTCTCTTCATATCTATTCCCCCACAGAATGCCGGATGCTTATCAGAAAGCGCCGTTTAGACTAAACCGTCCCTGGGTGTGGTTACTGCCTGTTTTAGCGATAGCATTCGGCGTATTTTTCATACTTGCTCTCGGCGTGCAGAACCCGTACAGCTTTCTTCTCTTCATAGTATGGATGGCTATCGGAGTCATATATTACAGGGCAAGGAATCACTATTTGCGGGCGAGGAGGGGAATAAACCTGAACGATATACTAAAGAAAGGCATACAGGGGCATGTATCTTCCACCCCTCCCAAGAAGACTCCCTGAAGGAAAATATTCGAGCAAGCCTGATGTGACCATAAATAATCGTCGTGCTGTCTTTGCCGGCAGTAAGTCGCGGTAAAGAGCCAGCTCGGTCAGAAATGCAGCAGGTTGGCAGAAGCCGGTTCTGAGAACGCGCAGCTACAGGGACTTGACAAGCGGCCCAATTTTGTGCTAACCTTAGTTTGTCCCGAGTGGCCAAGCAGGGACCCCAAACGGGAGCTTGGCCGGGTAGCAGCCGAAAGGTGCAGGCAGTGGTCGGCGCAAGGTAAGCTGAAGGCCCGGTTGAGCAGAAAGAGGTCAGGGAGGTGAGGTTACTCGGGACATTCGATTTTCCGGCGCTAACTGTGCCTCCCTCGCACATCAAATAAGCCCGGCAAGCCTGATTCTCTCGTCGTTAGTTTAAGGTCAAAGCATGCTTGTATTGTTTAGTTGTATGCCGCCCGCTACAATGAGATAATGGTCTTTGGCCGCGGCAATCTATACTGTTTAGGCCACCCAGCCAGCTTTTTTCGACAAATATCATGCAATACGACGTAATAGTGATCGGCGCAGGACTATCCGGCTTGGCTGCTGCCAGTTTGCTTGCCAAGAGAGGCCTGCGCGTAATTCTCGTTGATAAGAATTATCAGCCGGGCGGTTCCTGTGGAATCTTCAAACGGAAGGATACCATCTTTGATCAGGGGGCAGCGATGCTTTTCGGCTTTGGAGAAAAGGGCTTTAACGCCCATCGCTTTGTTTTCAACTGCCTGGAGGAGCCGATCAACATCATCAAGCATGATTTACTGTACTGTGTGAATTTTAAGGGCAGGAGAATCAGATTCTGGGCCGACATCGACCTGTTTGCCGAGGAACTGGCACAGGTGTTTCCCTCTGAAAAGAATAGTATAAAGAGGTTCTATCGTGATCTTGAGACGATGTACAGGCATGTGATGGTGGAGAGCCCCAGTTATACCACCCCCGATGAAACAGATCCAGACGAAGCAGCAAGAGCCTTCTCACGGCATCCAGATTCTTACACTCGGTTCCTGAGCTATCTTGATAAGAGCGCAAAGAACTTACTGAGTGAGTACTTCTCCGACCCGGAGATATTCAAGTTCTTCGATAAGCTTACCTCGACTTACTGCTACACCACGGTAGAAGAATCTCCCGCCGTCCTCGCTGCAGTCATGTTTGTGGATAATCATATCGGGGGCAGTTACTACCCGGCCGGTTCCACGCTCTTTCTGCCGGGCAAACTGGAGAAGGTAATAGAAGAGAATGGCGGGGATATGCTGCTTGAAAATGAAGTAGTAAGAATCCTGTTTAACGGCGATCATCCCGCGGGGGTGGAACTTGAAAACGGCGACAGCATATATGCCGACAATCTCATTTATTCGGGAACAGTATGGAATTTGTACGGGAAATTGATCGATAAGGCGCATGTTACGGCGGAAAGAGTAGAGTGGGCGGCGAGTCAGATCCCTACCCATCCCAGCGTTGTATTATATGCCCAGATTGATAGGCGAGTCATTCCGGAGGATACAGCGCCAATCGAAATGCTGATTGGAAATCCTGATTCGCTCGATGAAAGCGAGGTGACCGCGTATATTCTGAGCATCGACGACAGGACATTATGCGATGAAAACAGTCATGTTGTTGTTGCCATCGGGCCGACGTTTGCAGATTGGAATGACCAAGGCGCAGCCGACTACCGTTTCAAAAAAGAAAAGGAGAAAGCGCGGCTGACTGCCATACTGGAAAAAAGGTTCCCCGGCTTCAGGGACGCCGTATCGTACTCCGAAGTTGCCACACCTAGAACCATTGAACGCTACACGCTCAAGAATGGCGGCGCCGTGGCAGGGCCCAAGCAAATGCTGGGCCAGCACATGTTACACAGGCTACATACCAGAACTGAATGGGACAATCTGTTCTGCTGCGGTGAGTCTACTGTTATGGGGACCGGTACGCCGACCGTGACCACATCCGGTATAAGCGCTGCCAACGCAGTGCTCAAAAAGCTGAAACTGGAGCCATTCAAGCATCAGCGTGATATGAAGAACTATGTCAGGATGGTGGCCAAGCCATTCACAGCAGACCGCCTCTACGAAGGATACCCTGAAGAAACGCGCGCAATCATGCGTGAGGCCTCCAGATGTCAGTTCTGTGAGAACCCGGAGTGTTCCACCAATACGGACTGGGACATTCGCGGCATCATGAGACGGGTAGCTGTGGGCAACTTCGCCGGGGCCAGAAAGCTCGCCAGGCAATCACTCACCACAGAGGAAATGAACCAAAAATCACTGGCCGAATGTGAAAGCCGATGTGTGCTCAACAAGGATTCCGGTTCACCGGTGAAAATACGTAAGGTGGTCAACTACGTTACCGCCAGACAGTAAACCACAAATATACTTTCTCCGACTTTGAGACCTGTCAGAAGCAGTAGTAGAATACCGGACAGACTGTTCGCTTTAGTTTGGAGGGTAATGCTTGAGAATGCCCTGGCACGATAAGTTGTTGAGAGAGATAATAGGCACGCAATACTTCGCGGTGCTCAACACGGTCGGTCAGGGCCTGCCGCACAGCAATCTGGTGTCTTTCGCCGCCACCGATGATTTAAGGTCAGTTGTCTTTGTCACCGGGCGGAATACGCGAAAATATAGGAACATACAGGATAATGCTCAGATTTCGCTGCTAATTGACAATAGGACTAACAAGCCTGCTGATACCTCCCGGGCCATTGCCATAACAGCGGTGGGCACCGCTCATGAAGCAACAGGCGATAGAAGTCGCCTGCAAGCTATTTTCCTGGCCAGGCATCCTCAACTGAGGCATTTTGTCGAGGCTCCCGATAGCGCCATTATGCTGCTCGCCGTACGGGAATATGTCGTGGCAGCGTTCGACAAAGTACAGAGTGTGCGTATATCGTCGTAATTCCTACTTGTATTGAAGCATCCTGCCCCAATTCTCCACCCGGTTGTATTTATTGTTGTTAGAACGGAAATACACGTTGACAGCAATCTCGTCAAGATTCGGGTTCGTTTCAAAGAGCTTTCTATCACCGTATCTGATGGCCTGCAACACCAGAGGCAACTCCAGATGGAAAATATGACTCCGCAGCTTAGCTGTCCCCAATACCAGGCCCCCGCTCACGTGGCAGTAGACCCTGAACTCCAGGCGGTCCTCATCCTTGACGAGTTCTGCCAGTACCTCATCTCTCATCAGCCTCGTATACAGCCCGGAAATCTGTCTCTTATCATAGTCGTCGTCTATCGTCAGAAACAAATCTCCGGTCAAATCGGAATGAGTAAGCGTATACCGTCTGGGCAGCTTTTCAATTCCTGAACTGCCACGCGTCAAATCCTTTACATGTAGCTTGTCTCTATCTAACTGCTTCATCCCGGTGAACCAAAATGCCCAAAAATGATATGCAGTAGCCCTGACTTCTATGGTGTTCCTGGGATTTAAGGGGCCGGTCCTCTCTGGGGACTATCCGGCCCCTTGCGTTCCTCCACCATCTCCCTCCTTCAAGGTAGAGCGCTTTCCAATTATCGCTTACGGGCTATTTCTTGCCCTTTTCTCCGCTTTTCGTCCAGCGGGCCAGAAGTTCACCGGCCACCTGCCGACCTCCCAGCCCAAAGGCGATAGCAGCTGCTACTGCGGCCGCGCCCAGCGCTAGGCCAAAGCCCAGCAAGATGAGATCGTTGGCAAAACCCATTGCGCGTATACCCAGCAGGACGCTCAGCACAATAATGGAGATCCTAACAAACGAAGCCAGACCTTCTGCCCTGCCGCCTCCCCGCAGAATATTCCCCACGAAATTGGCCACAAAAATGCCGACGCCGATAATGACAGCCGCAAGCAGGACGAGGCCCAGAAATTCGGTCAGGACGGCGATCATCTCATTCACCATGGCAAAACCAAGCAGGTCTGCTGCCATAATTATGGCAAACAGCATTATGAACACCATAACGATGTAACCAACCACATTCGAAGCCGACCCGGCTCCCGTCGGTGCCTCCTTTGTCAGACCCAGCTTCACCGGCATCTCATCGAAGTGGACGCTGGTCAGCGCTTTGGTTACCAGCTTAGCCAGGAGCATGCCCACCAGGTAGAAGACCCCGAGCACCAGCACGGCGGCAATGATGTTCGGAACTGCGGCAAAGATCTTCTGAAATGCCACCACAATCGAATCAAAGAGACCTTCTACGCCCAGGACCTGCAATATAGCCAGTATGAACAATACCCAGACAATCCAGAAAACTCCCGTGCCCGCACCCTGCGCCACCGGAAACTGGCTTGCGTCCTGGGGATCTTTGCCCTTGCCCAACCTCTTATCTATGCCAGTGGCCCGCACAAGCTTTCGAGTGCCTGTTCTCAGGACTTTGGCCAGAATCCAGGCCAGGAGCAAAAGGACCAGTACGACGATGAGCGTTGGTAGAAAAGCTATTAACGTACTAAAGAAATCCTGGAAAGGTTCTATTATCCCACCCCAGTTCATTCTTACAAGCCTCCTCTCTTATGATTTCGGCTATGCCGATGTACCTTCATATTTGCTGTCTTCGTTCTCCCGTCAACCTTAGCTCATCGTTATCACCCCCTTGTGGATGTTCCATCACAGAATAGCGGCTCGGTCAGACAGATAGCCGGAATTGGCCATCGACATCTCGCATGTTGCTTCGTCCTTCCAATCCTCGCCGGCAGACCCTCTCTCACTTTATGCATACTTCCGCCCGTGCATGGAACATCGGGGCCGCGCTCACTCCGATACGCCACGAGGCTCTGCCCGTTCCGGGGCAGAGAAGACAGCCCCGCTATACTTTATAGCGGCCCTGTTTTCGGGAAGGGACCGTAGACTTCGCTGTCGCGAGGAAAAGAAGCCCACATCACTGATGTGGATTTGCTGGACTGCACATGACAGAAACCAACACGGGCCCCTCATGCGCACACGTGAACCCCAATCCCTATATACGTATTTACCTATAATAGTACCGCTTCATCGAAGTTATTGTCAATAGCCACTCGCGCCGTGCATCTGAGATGACATGCTAGAGCGGATTGTGCGACAGCAAAATGGAAGTGGTCATGCGGGGAGACAACGCCTGGTTTGCAGCGGGCCTGACCGGTCTGGGACCCCGGACTTCTCAGCGCCGGGGAGCGGCTTCAAGCGACGCAGAGCGCCATGCTGTGGAACACCCGGCGCAATTTCAGGCATCTTGTCCTCTTATCATTCAAGGCATACACTATATTAATAAGGTCGGCATCTCGGGAAAGCTTCAACAAGACTTAGAAGGGGGTGCAATATGCCAAGAGGAGATGGCACTGGACCGGCCGGGCGCGGACTGCGTGACGGCTCTGGCAGGAAAACCGGCGGGAGAGGGCAGCGGGGTGGACAAAAGGGACAGGGGGCGGGGACCGGGGGCAAGAAGGGCGGATGCAAGAAGTAATGGTCGCCGCTCAGCTTATATAGGAGTAAAGCACAAATTCATAGCTTGAGCGGCAACCTATAATCCCGTGGTCCTGGCGGAATAGGGCTTCCCTGCTCTGCGGAGGAGGCTCGGGCGCAGTCATTACTGTGACGCTGGCTTTTGCTGGCTGAGAACACGCAGCTTGGCGCGGACTTCCTGTTCTTGCCGCTTCAGTGCGTCCAAGCGTTTGGCAGCTTCCGCAGCCTCAATCGTCCGTTCCTTACTCGCGATGAAGCCGGCTCTTAACTTTGCCCTTGAGCTTTCCGCGGGATTTCTGCGCAGGGCTTTCAATTCCCTCCTGGCCTTATCTATTCTGGCCACGACATCCTCGAGTTCCTTATTAAGCTCTTCTTCTGTTTCCATAACCCGGTCCTTTACCTTATCTCTCTCTTTATCCTATCCAAATCCACCCGCCTTAGCCGGCCCCGGCTATTCTTCCTCTATGGTTATCCGGATGATGACATCGCCTGGCTCGAGGCTCTCAAGTACATCCATGCCCTCCATTAGCTGACCGAATACCGAATGGTGTCCATCAAGATGGTGCTGGGGCGTATACGTTATGAAGAATTGCGAGCCATTGGTGTTTGCGCCGGAATTGGCCATAGATAGCGCGCCGGCAACATGGGTATGGGCGGTGATTTCATCATCAAACTGGTAACCAGGGCCACCTGTCCCGTCGCCTTTAGGGCATCCACCCTGAGCCACGAAGTCAGCTACAACACGATGAAACGTAAGGCCATCGTAGAATCCGTCACGGGCAAGAAATACAAAATTGTTCACTGTCACTGGAACATCGCCGGCAAACAGTTCCAGAACCAGATTGCCCTTTTCCGTTTCAATGGTAGCCGTATACTGCTTGCTCGTGTCGATCGTCATCGCTGGTGGCGCTGAGTAAGTTCTGCCGTCGCCTAACATTCTAACAAAGACCACTATGAGCACAATAACAACCGCGGCACCCAGCCCAATCAGAGCAGCTTCTTCTTCGTTGACAGAGTCCTCGTTTGGCCAGATTGCTGTTTCTTGCGGCCACTCGACCGCCGGCTACTATCCTTTCGTGACATTCTTCTCACCCCTCCTGACACGGCTTGTGCTTCCTTTTCAATATACCACAAGCCGACCAGTGGGTGCAGTCCGATCATTCAGAGGACACAGCGCCTGATTTGTAGCAGGCAAGAGTCGCGGCACGTGCCTGTCCCACTTACAGGACCGTGTAGAGCTTGTACTCGACGCCGGCCGGAATCAAGTTCCCCACTGCGACTGCAACAATGCGGTTCAGCCAGCCATATTTCTGGGAGCCGGTTTCAATTGTCGCTGCGGCCCGGAAATAGTATTTCGATGAATCGACAGCCTGACCGCTGATTGCCTTGATGGCAACCTCGGCAGTCATCTCGTTAATGCCTCTGAGATTACAATATATCAGGTAGTTGTCATCGGTGCGCAGGACGCAGCGAACATCCACCTCCACCAGCTGGTCGCCCCGGCGGACAAACCAATCGCCTCCGCCGGGAAGCACAACCCCTTTCATTTTCGGGCCTTCGAACGTGCCGCCTCTTATGTATACTATCTGCTGTTTGCCATGCGGTGTCGCCCCCACATCTATCACCTGCCGCCAGTCGACATGCGCAGTCAAAGTGCACAGCAATTCGGTCTTCAAATCCGACATTCGTCCCTCCTCTCAGCGGCCGAAAAATAGCGTCGTGCCTATTCGTATCCTAAGAACATTATACCCGATTTGCAGCAGGCCTTATGAGCAGCGGTCACCGCACTATTGAGTGTTCCCCCTATATGTAAAGATACAAAAGGGAGCCCGGGCTTCACCTGTTCAATCTGGCAGGACGCAACATAAACCAGGTTTCTATTCCGGCCACTATTTCCTCTCCCACTACTTTGAAGCCGAATCGCTCATAGAAGGGCACGTTCCCGGGCCTGTCCGTCTCAAGGTAGCCATCTATCACGTCTTCATCGAGGAGGTCGCAATAGAACCTCACCAAGCGACTCCCGATGCCCTTGCCCTGCATTTCCGGCAAGACGCCTATTGGTCCAAGATGCCAGTGCAGTTGCCCGGGGTCATGCTTCCCCCACGCACGTATGTGCTGCATTCCTCGCACGAATGGGCCCAGCCCCCCTGCCGCCCGCAGAACAGATAGCATTTCCTTCAGGCTCGTTCCCTGGCAGTCAGGCCATCTCATTATCCGCATTGCCCCTACGATTTGGCCGTCAAGGTCGCAGACAAAACACCTGCCCGGTCCGTATTTCAGGGCAGCTTCAAAGGTAACCTGCAGCCGGTGCGCTATACCGGGTTTGTCGCGGTATATGGCAAGCTGGATAGGGTTGGTGGCAAAGGCTCTCCCCAGCACCTCGGCGACCTGGTGCATGTCCAACGTCTGCATCTCCCTTATTCTGACTTTATCTGCCACGCGAAGACGTCTCTCTGAAATTAATAGTCTTCCGGAAGGCCGTTCCTGGGACATGATAACACTATACCCGATTTATAGCAGGCCTGATTGGTAGGGCGCTCCCGGAGTGGCGCCTCAGTAGGCGACGGTGAATCGTTCCCGAATATGTTGCGGCCGCTCCAGTTCGTCGAGCATGGCCACGGCGTAGTCCTGCGTGGAGATTTTGCTTTCGCCCTCTTTGTCCTTAAGGAGCTGGTCCTTCCCCAGCCGGTAGTGTCCTGTTCGCTTACCGGGGGCGATGGAGGCGGGCGGACTCAAAAAAGTCCACTCAAGCTCCTTTTC
>CAZLAL010000037.1:0-2615 GCA_964557455.1 uncultured Dehalococcoidales bacterium | reverse complement strand
CCCCGACCTCGTATAATGCCACCCCGGCTTGCCCGACAATCGCCCTTCCGGGCTCGATGATGAGCCGGGGCCGATTCAATCCCAATTCCGAAACAAGATTGCTTAGCTTGCCAGTCACAGCAATGGCATAGTCAGCTATCGTGGGCACTTTAGAGTCCAGAGTATAGGGAACGGCAAAACCGCCCCCGATGTCGAATTCACGGACGTCAAAGCCGAATTTCTTGCCCACTTCCCCGGCAAAGCGGAGCACAAGCTCTATAGCCACCTCATAAGGCAGAACTTCAGACACCGGGGAGCCAAGATGAAAATGAAAGCCCAGAAGGTTAAGGTTGGAGGCCGACAAAGCCTGGCTGACTGCTTCCTCAGCCTGCCCGGTAGCTAGAGGAAAGCCAAATTTGCTCTCTATCGTCCCCGTAGTAGTGTATTGGTGAGTGTGCGGGTCGACTCCAGGCGTGAGGCGGATCAAGATATTCTGGCGAGTCTCTCTCTCCTTACAGAGCCTGTTAAGTAACTCCAGTTCATAGAAGTTGTCCACCACAATTCTGCCGATTCTCAAAGCAAGGGCGAGATTCAATTCTTCCGCCGTCTTGTTGTTGCCGTGGAAATACACCTTGCCCGGGGGAAAATCCACCGCATGGGCGATGCTAAGCTCTCCCCCCGAGACCACGTCGAGTCCCAGCCCTTCTTCCTTAAATATAAGAGCCAAAGCCCTACTCAGGAAGGCTTTGGAGGCATAAATGACCAAAGTGTCAGGATAGTATTTGCAGAACCCGTCTTCAAATTCACGACACTTATGGCGGAGTGTGAATTCATCGAAAGCATAGAGCGGCGTGCCATATTCCCTCGCCAGGTCAACAACATCGCAGCCGCCGATAACAAGCTGCCCTTGCTTACTTAGCTCAACGGTGAGGGGAAAAAGCGCTAGCGCAGGCACAATCTTCACACTCATTTGGATATGTTAGCCTGTAATAGCTGGCGGGTCAAATGTATCTTGATTGAGCCCCTTCGCCCTAGTCTATCACTTCGATGGCACAAATCAGTCATCTTCGTAACAATCCTGCTAAGGAAGAAGAGTCATGAGGTAAAGCGTGCCTATTGTGGCAGCTAGTAACGGTGGAGTCAGTATCAGACCCGCTCGGAAATATTGCCGCGGACTGATATCTAGACCCCTCTGCCGCAGAATAACAAGCCATAACATAGATGATAAGGAGCCAATAATAGTCAGATTAGGACCGAGGTCGGCACCCAGGACGGCAGCATAGATTAAGCTGGGGTAGGCAAAGCATTAGCTACACCCAGGCTCGACACAGAAACCATCATCATTGACCAGTTGTTAATCAAATTGGAGCCCAGCGCATTGCCAACGGCGACGGTAGTAATCGCTGTCAACGATTCCTGAGGAAAGGACTGTGCCAGGGCATTCCCCAGAGCAGCAGTAACACCGCTATTTGCCAGCCCCTCTACCACTACACTAAGGCCGAAGATGAACAGCAGAATAGACCAGGATATGCCCGCGCTTACATCGCGGATATGGAGGCGACGGAGAGCTAATCCTCCACCTACTAGCAGCAGCCCTCCTCCTAGCGCTGCCCAGAACAGCGGTAAACTATAAAAAGAGAGAGCCAGATAAGCCGCCGCGATAAACGCTACGACAACGCCAGTATACTTGAAAAAGGCGTTTATAGACGGATAGGTCAGTTTCTTGACGGCAAAATCGGCCGAGATCAGGCGCCTAAATAGAAGATAGAAGACGAGCACGTTTACCCCGATGCCGACCGCAGTGGGCAGAAGAAGATAGCGTAAATACTCGCTAAGATTGAGATTGAACGCAGTAAACGGCAACAAGTTTACGGGATTGGATACCGGCAAGAGCAGTGAAGCAGTATTCGCAATAAAGGCGCAGATAAACACATAGGGCAAAGGATTAAGCTTCAGTTCGCTGACCAAGGCGAAAACGATGGGAGTCAGTACCAAGGCAGTCGCATCGTTGGAGAAGAAAGCTGTGATGCCAGTCCCCAAGGCAAATAGGGCGAAGAACAGGATTTGACCCTTGCCCCTAGCTAACCTTGCCGCCTGGCAAGCACTCCATTGGAAAATGCCAGCCTTCTCTGCCGCTGCACATATAAGCATCAGCCCCAAGAAGAAAAGTAAGATAGGAGCAACGTCCTCCAACAGAGCAGGTAATTGCTGTGGCAATACCTGACCGCTAATCAACATCAGGCCGGCGCCTATCGCCGCCGCGGTTCCCTCATTAAGCGGCTTCGGACGCAGCATTATCAAGCCCAAAGTTACTAGAGCGATAGAAAGAGCAATCCACATTTCTGCAGACAATTCTCTTACGCACAATACAAAGAAAAGAGCTACCCCCCTTAGAGATAGCTCCCTTTGTTCTCATTTTTCAGAATCATTTTGTCAT
The DNA here is from genome assembly GCA_964557455.1 of uncultured Dehalococcoidales bacterium. Taxonomy (GTDB): domain Bacteria; phylum Chloroflexota; class Dehalococcoidia; order GIF9; family AB-539-J10; genus RBG-13-51-36. Next base: position 199 of record CAZLAL010000037.1, on the reverse strand, counting down.
GGTCTCTTACTTTGTCAATAGTACTCCTGTGGAACTTTACTCACGACCTATTTGCCCGCGCATTTTGACCTTCGTGGCTCCTTCGCTTTAGCTCAGCGCTTCATTTTATCTATTACAGCGTCGGCCACCTGGCTGGTGCCCACGGCGGTGGCAGGGTCGAGCTTTAAATCATAGGTTACATTCTTGCCCTCCGCTATAA
>CAZLAL010000036.1:0-9251 GCA_964557455.1 uncultured Dehalococcoidales bacterium | reverse complement strand
AAGTAAATAAATGCGCGTTTCTAAGCTTTTCGGCAAAACGTTGCGGCAGGCGCCTGCCGAAGCAGAGAGTGTAAGCCACCGGCTATTGCTCAGGGCGGGTATGATCGCTCAGGAGGCCGCCGGTATTTACTCTTATCTGCCCCTGGGATGGCGCGTGCTCAGAAAGATAGAGCTCATAGTGAGAGACGAGATGGATAAGGCCGGCGGCCAAGAAGTGATGCTGCCCGTCTTGCAGCCTCTTGAGTTTTGGCAGCAATCGGGCAGGGATGCCTCTTTCGGCAAGTCTCTCTTCACCTTAACCGACCGCAAGGAGCACACGCTGGCGCTGGGGCCTACCCACGAGGAGGTCGTCGCGGACCTTGCCCACCGCTATGTACAGAGCTATCGGGACCTTCCCCTACTTATCTATCAGATGCAAACTAAGCTTCGCGATGAACCGCGCCCTCGCGGCGGCTTGTTGAGGGTCCGCGAATTTATCATGAAGGACCTTTACAGCCTTGACGCCGATGACGCCGGCCTGGATGTGAGTTATCAGAAGATGTGTCAGGCTTACAAGAATATTTATGCCCGCCTCTGCTTGCCGGCACTGATGGTAGAAGCTGACAGTGGCGCCATAGGAGGCAAGGACTCCCACGAGTTCATGGTCCTTACTGAGGATGGTGAAGATCAGGTTGTCTATTGCTCCAAGTGTGGCTATGCTGCCAATGCCGAGAAGGCTCAATTTGCCAAGACCGTCGGGCCTGGCATTTCAGGCAATGCGAAGGACCACCCGTCCTTAGAGGAAATAGCCACGCCGGAGGCGAAGACGATAGAGGAAATAGCTGATTTCGTCGGCGTGCCGGCAAGCCAGACTCTTAAGGCGGTGTTTTATTACGCTGACCGGCAATTTGTGTTCGTTGTCATTCGGGGTGATTTGGAAGTCAACGAGACCAAGTTGAGAAATAGCCTGAAGTGCTCTGAGCTGCGATTGGCTACGGAAGACGAGGTAAACGACGCGGGAGTTGTGGCTGGTTTTGCCTCACCGATAGGTACGAGGGGAATAAGAGTCATAGCCGATGATTCCATAACTCTGGGCGCTGACTTTGTTGCGGGTGCTAATAAGCTGGGGTACCACTTCAGGAATGTCAACTACCCCAGGGATTTTCACGTGGATATTGTGGCCGACATTGCTCTCGCTCGGTCTGGTGATAGCTGTGCCAGATGCGGCAACAAGCTCACTTATGCACGCAGCATTGAAGTAGGCCACGTATTCAAACTAGGGACTTTTATCAGTGAGAGATTCGGGGCATCTTTTTTGGATACTGATGGCAAGTCTCGCCCCATCATCATGGGCAGCTATGGCATCGGACTAGGACGCTTGCTGGCTGCCATAGTAGAACAAAGCCACGACGACAAAGGCATTATCTGGCCGCTCTCTGTTTCACCTTACCAAATCTACCTTTGCCCTCTGTCATTGGACAAGGCAGCAATCCTCCCTGCTGCAGAGAAGATTTATCAAGAACTACAGATGAAAGGTATCGAAGTGCTCTTCGATGACCGTGACGAGTCTCCCGGCGTCAAATTCAACGATGCGGACCTCCTGGGAATACCACTGCGATTGACTCTATCTCCACGCACCATACAAAAACAGAGCGTAGAAGCAAAGTGGCGCACTGAAAAAGAAGCCCAGCTTTTGCCCTTGGAAAGGATGGCGGACCAAGTGGAGAAGCTTCTACACGAAGCTGTCAATTGTCAAAATTAGTTGTCTCCCGCCTGCTGCTGCGGTCAAGCAACAAGCTATATCAAAGTGCCCAGAGGATGAGAAAGGTCGACTTCGTGTTTTCTTCGACTGACTCAAGTTCTCAGTGTGGCGCCCAGTTCTTGACGCAATCTGGCGAGTATCTGTTCTTGAGTGTGGTCAACTTCCTCGTCGGTCAGGGTGTGGCTGGGCGATTGATAGACAAGCCTTATGGCAAAAGATTTCTTGCCCTCAGGTATTTGCTTGCCTCGATAGAGGTCAAAAAGAGTCACCTTAGTCACCAGCGCAAAGCTTCGGATTATATTCTCCACGGTTCCATAGCTCACTTGCTCATCTATTACTAAGGCGATATCCCGGTTCACACCAGGGAATCGTGCAAAAGGCTGGTATTCCTTTACATCGGGAATCTTGGCCAGCAGCTTCTCCAGGTCAATCTCCATGAGGCAAATACTGTTAGAAAGCTCGAAAGATTGAGCGACCCTGGGATGTACATCTCCTACGACGCCTACTCTTTCGTCTCCAACGATTATGTTAGCCCTTCTTCCCGGAAATAGAGTCTCGTCATCGCTATTCTCAAAATCGGCCTTCAAGCCCAAATTGTTTAAGAGATTTTCCACCATGCCCTTGGCGTCGAAGAAATCGAGAGGTTCTTTATCAGCCTGCCAGGACAATTCTGTCCTTGTGCCGCTGAGGACAGCACAGAGCATCTCTCTTTCCTCGGGCAAATCTTTGCCCTGACTCAGAAACGCCTTGCCAACTTCGAAGAGCCTTATGCCTGACTGCTCAAACTTTTGATTGTGTGCCAGCGTAGCCAGGAGACCTGCTCGCAGGCTAGTGCGTAAGAATTCCTGTTCCTTCGTCATAGGATTAGCCACGCCGAGCGGTGCAATCCTTAACTCAAGATTCGGGGAAAGCTTCTGCAGTTTTTCCAGACTGACTAAGGAATAAGTCAGTATCTCTTGAAAGCCAAAACCGGTCAGGACATTCCGCAGTTTGTCTTTGAGATCACTCTGCCGGGTTGCCAGGGATAATTTTGATTTCTGCTCGGGCAAAGGAGAAGCGAGCCTGGTAATAGGCACCTTGTCATAGCCGATGATGCGGATCACCTCCTCGACAAGGTCGGCAGAGCATTTAATGTCGCTACGCCAATAAGGTGCAGACGTCGAGATTTGGGATCCTGACTCCTGGCATTCAAAACCTAAGGCTGTCAGTACGTTGGATATCTCATGCATGTTGACCTTGAAGCCTGAAAGGCGTTCTACCTCGTAAGTGGTAAGCGATACAGGTTTGGACTCTGGTTCCCCGGGATAGACATCAATTACGCCTTTGGCTGCTTTGCCACCGGATAGCTCCACTACCAATTGAGTGGCCCGCTTCAACGGTATCAGGGGGAGCTTGCTGTTAAGTCCCTTGTCAAAGCGAATTGAGGCCTCGCTTTGAATTTGAAGATGACTACAACCTCGACGAATGGCGGCCTGGTTGAAATTCGCCGACTCTAGAAGTATAGTCTCAGTCCTGTCCGTAACCTCGGAATCGAGCCCACCCATGATTCCAGCCACTGCAATAGCCTTCTCTCTATCGGCGATAACCAATATATCAGGGTTAAGCGTGCGGCCTGTTCCATCGAGGGTGGCTACGGTTTCACCATTTTTGGCTCTGCGAACAATGATCTGGCTGCCCTCGAGCACGTCATAATCGAAGGCGTGAAGCGGCTGACCCCATTCCAGCATCACATAATTGGTGACGTCAACCACGTTGTTGATGGGACGCATGCCAGAGCTATTCAAGCGCTGCTGAAGCCAATCTGGCGATGGGCCTATTTTAACGCCGGTAACCAGGCTAGCGCAGTATCTGGGACACATGTCTGGGTCAGCTATGTTAACGGAGGCGAGGGAATCTGCTGTTTTCTTTGTTTCTACGTAATGAATTTCGGGCAAGCGGAGCGGTTCACCAGTCAAAGCAGCGATCTCTCGAGCAATACCAATTACCGATAAGCAATCCGGTCGGTTAGGCGTTACATCTATCTCAAGAATTACGTCGCCTAGATAGGCACCGAGAGGTGTACCTATAGGGGCCTCCGGGGACAACACCCAAATGCCCTCATGATTCTCCGAAATGCCGAGCTCTTTTTCCGAGCAGACCATGCCCTCGGAAGGGACGCCGCGGATCTTGGCCGGCTTCAGCACCGTAGTCTCTCCGGTGTGACCGTCTATGAGACTGGCTCCTACACGGGCAAAAGCCACTCTTTGGCCGACTTCGATATTGGGGGCGCCGCAAACCGAGGTGATTTGCTCAGTGCCTATTTTGACGGTAGCCAACCTAAGACGGTCGGCATTGGGATGAGGAGCTAGCCCAACGACCTCCCCTACCACCACCTTATCCCACGCATCGCCCACCGTCTGGATACCTTTCACTTCCAGCCCCGCCATGGTTAGCTTTTCGGCCAGCTCCTTAGGAGTAAGTCTTATGTCAACATAATCCTTGAGCCACTTCAGGGAGACTCTCATATTGCCACCTTAAGGTCTAGAACTGCCTCAAAAACCTGAGGTCGTTGCCATAAAAGAGGCGAATGTCATCGATACGATAACGCAGCATCAGTATACGCTCAACACCTACCCCAAAGGCGAAGCCACTGTAAGTATCGGGGTCAATGCCCACTCTTGCGAGGACATCAGGATGCACCATCCCCGCCCCTAGTATCTCAATCCAACCGGTGTAGCCACAGAGTCGGCAGCCAGCCCCGCCGCAGGCTAAACACTGGATGGCTACCTCCACGCCGGGCTGCACGAAAGGGAAGTAGTCACAACGGAAGCGCACTTTCCTCTGGTGACCGAACAGACAACGGCAAAAGTCAAGCAAGGTGCCTTTTAAATCAGCCAGGCTGATGCCCTTATCCACGGCCAAGCCTTCAACCTGATAAAACATAGATTCGTGGGTAGCATCAGTCGCTTCATATCTATAGACCCGCCCCGGGACTATGGCTCTTATTGGCGGACGCTCTTTTTCCATCAACCTAATCTGCATGGGCGAAGTGTGCGTGCGCAGAAGTCTGGCCTTCCCTCCCATGTCTGTATCTATCCACAGAGTAGCGAACATATCTCGCGCCGGGTGATGCTGAGGAATATTCAAGGCTTCAAAGTTGTAGTAATCCCACTCCACGTCGGGTCCTTCAATTACCTGGAAGCCCATGCTTCGAAATACGTCGCAGACTTCCTTGAGTGTTTGAGTGGTGGGGTGAAGCTGTCCCGTAGGGAAAGCGCGACCGGGCAAGGTAATATCCAGCGCTTGCGATTCTCGGCGAGAGGCGAAAAAGCCTTCTTCAAGTAATTTTTCCTTTTCCTCTAGGCTTGACTCTAGAGCTTTCTTGATTTCGTTAGCTTGGGCACCCACCTCTCGGCGCTCTTGCAGCGGCAATGTGGTTAAAGAACGTAGAATCTGAGTCAGACTGCTTTTCTTGCCCAGGTGGCGAACACGCCACGCCTCTAGCTCCTGAGGGTTATTGACTTTGTTTAGTTCCTGAAGAGCTTGTGCATGAAGGTCTGTGAGTTGTTCTAGCATTGACTGCTAAGTGATGTTATCCTGGTCCAAAAATCCTAGAATCTCCACGCGTAGTATCGTTACGAGTCTGGCGAATCAGTCTTAGTCACTGAAGCGACTAATTCCGCAAAACCAGCAGGGTCTTTGACTGCCATCTCAGCTAACATCTTGCGGTTAATTCCTATACTCGATTTCCTTAGAGCAAGTATAAATCGACTATAAGTAAGTCCGCTAGATCGTGTTGCCGCATTGATACGGGTAATCCATAGTTTTCTGAAGTCGCTCTTCCGCTCACGACGGTGGCGATAAGAATAATCTAAGGCATGAAGCATGGACTGGTGAGCTACGGTATAAAGCTTATGCCTGGCACCCCGGTGTCCCTTGGTCAACTCAAGTACCTTCTTATGTCTTGTGTGCGTAACCTTCCCACTTCTCGCTCGTGCCAAGTGTTTCCTCCTTTAGTCTTTGAGCGTTGTCTTTGTCCTTATTGTAACAAAATATACGACCAGCAAGGCAATGCTAATAAACACGAATTGATTTCCTAGCCTGGTATAGCCCTTTTTCAATTAAAGCCTTCTCTCTGCTATGTTCAGTCGACATTGCCAACAAAGCTGGCCCGCAGGCAAAGACTATGCCCAAAATGTGGACTTGAATAACTAGATCCATTACCTGCGTCAGACTATTGGTAAGGTAAGAGCCTCCTCAACCTCTTCTTGTCCACTGAGGAGACTGGTATCGTTTCATCGTATAGGCGCTTGGTCCTCGGAGCCTTTTTTCGCCTCAAATGGCTTTTGCCACACTTGGGCCGCATCAGCTTGCCGCTGCCCGTAGTATGGAAACGGCTTTTTGCCCCTTTATGGGTCTTAAGTTTTGGCATCCGTTTTGGTCTCCTTTGCTTTCTTCTGGGAGACTGGTGATAGCACTAGAGCTATATTGTTCCCGTTGCTAACAGAGTTACTTACTACTGCTATGTCTTGGGAAGCTTGAGCTATGCTACGTAGCACCTTCCAGCCCAGTTCAGGATAAATAATTTCGCGCCCCCTAAACCTCAGCATTAATTTTACTTTGTTTCCTTCCTCCAGTAGCTTCTTTGTGGTCCTAATCTTAGCCTGCAAATCATGCTCTTCTATCTTCGGTCTTAATCTGACTTCCTTAAGTAACCCAACTCTCTGACCCCTTTTCGCCTTACGTTCTTTCTTTGTTTGCTCATACTTATATTTACCATAATCAAGAAGTCGGCATACTGGCGGAGTCACAGTTGATGCTACCTCGACCAAATCAAGGCCATGTTCATAAGCCATTTGCAGTGCTCTCTGTACAGGCATCACCCCCAACTGTTCCCCGTTTTCCCCTATGAGCCGCACATCCTTGGCTCTGATCCTCCTATTGGTCGGCAATTCTTTTACTATGCTCTTTCTACCTCCTGCAGCAATACTCAGGACTTGGCCTCTATAGCTGCCTTGATTCTAGCTTTAACTTGCGCTACAGTTTCTACGCCCAGATTCTCGCCACTCCTCAGGCGAAGTGACACGCTGGATGCGGCCATTTCTTTATCCCCGAGTACAAGCATATATGGCACCTTATCCATCTGGGCGTCTCTTATTTTCAAATTCATCCTCTCGGAGCGGTCGTCAACCTGAACTCGAATCCCTTCACTCTTGAGATTGTCTTCTATTTCATGCGCGTAGCCAACATGACGGTCCGCTATGGGAATTACTGTTGCTTGAACTGGCGATAACCATGTTGGGAAAGCACCGCCATAATGCTCTATGAGGCAAGCCAAGAACCGTTCCATGCTGCCCAGAACGGTGCGATGTATCATAACTACAGTGTGCTCCAAGCTATCCTCACCAATATAACAGACATTGAATCGTTGTGGCAAATTGAAATCGACTTGAATAGTGGGACCCTGCCAAACATGGCCCAAAGCATCCTTGAGCTTGACGTCGATTTTTGGTCCGTAGAAAACCCCTTCGCCAGGATCCACTTCATAGTGCAGGCCAAGCCTCTCTAGAACGCGCTGCAGCCGTCCCGTGGCCTCTTCCCACATCGAGATTGTGCCAGCGTATTTCTCAGGGCGGGTTGACAGCAACAACTCGTATTCATCAAAGCCAAAGCTGGACATCATAAATTGTGCCAGCTTTAGGACCCCCAATACCTCCTCTTCAACCTGATCAGGTCGGCAGAAAATGTGAGCGTCGTCTTGGGTAAATCCTCTGACTCTGGCAAGACCATACAACACGCCAGTTCGCTCGTATCTATATACTGTGCCTAATTCTGCATATCTTATGGGCAAATTGCGATAACTGTGTAGTTGGCTCTTGTAAATCAAGATATGGCCTAGGCAATTCATGGGCCTCAGCATATACTGTTGCCCCTCCACTTCCATGGGCGAAAACAGATAATCGCGATAGAACTCCCAGTGACCACTGGTTTTCCACAAATCTAGCTTGGCTATGTGGGGAGTGTAAATGATGTCATAGCCTCGTCTGATGTGCTCTGTTTTCCAGAAGTCTTCGACAATCTGTCGAATCCATGCCCCCTTGGGGTGCCAGCAAATCAAGCCGGGGCCAATTTCCTCGTGAGTACTGAACAAGTCGAGTTCTTTACCCAGCTTCCTGTGGTCACGCTTAGTGATCTCAGCCTGCCATGATAAGTAGCTGTCAAGGTCCTGCTGGCTTTCAAACGCTACTCCGTAGATTCTCTGGAGCATGGGCCGCTTCTCATCACCACGCCAGTATGCTCCAGCTATATGAGTAAGTTTGAATGCTTTTACGTCACCCGTGGATGTCACATGAGGACCACGACATAAATCGGTGAAAGACCCTTGCCTATAAATAGTCACACTGCTGTTATCGATGTCCTCGATAAGCTCCAATTTGTATGGCTGGGCAGCAAAGATCTTGCACGCTTCATCCTTGCCCATTTCTTCGGCGACAAATGGTACATCTTGACCGATAATCTCCCTCATCTTGTCCTCAATAGAAGGCAAATCCTCTGGTGTTAAGGGACGTGGCAATTCAAAATCGTAGTAGAAGCCATTTTCGATGGTCGGGCCGATGCCAAATTTAGCCTCGGGAAAGAGACATTGCACTGCCTCAGCCATGATATGAGCTGCGGAATGGCGCATCCGTTCAAGTCTCTCATCCTTTTCTTTGGCTTTCATCTTACGCTCTCCATTCTTTCACCCAAAAATGGGCGGTACTGGACTTGAACCAGTGACCTCTGCGATGTCAACGCAGCGCTCTAACCGCTGAGCTAACCGCCCGGCCAAAGATTGTAGCAGACATAGCTAAATAGGGCAAACCTCGATGATGTGGCGTATACGGGAGGGTACTTGTCATCGTGTGGGTTAGGAACCGAGCATGTGCAAAGGTGCGATGGCCGCTATGTCTATTCTTTACCCCTTAGCCTTACACTGCTGGTGATATTGATCTCTATAGTCTGCCCACAATTGGGGCAGGTCACTTCAATAGTAAGAGGTCGGCCCATTACCCTTTCTATCAGTGATGTTACTATCGAGTCCAGACTGTCCAGCCTTTGATCCAATATATCGACACGATTCACCAGGTGTCCCGCATCGCGGTCCTGGCTAACGCGCTCACCTACCTTAGTCTTATCTTGTGGAGCCAATTTACAGACTTTTCTCTACGACACCTAGTGATTCTAGCTCAGCTTTGTCTTCTTTCATCAACTTCTCTATTTGCTCGGAGATGGTGCGTTCCAAGTACTTACGGAAGGCTTCTCGTGCTGCTGGTGATGACCGTACCGCCTCTTTTACTCGTTGCCATTCACTGGCGATGACCTCGTTTACTTGCTCGACACTCAAGGGCTGCTTTCCCTGCCACAACTCTTCTATCCTGTCCAGAACCCTGCTTGTCATGGCTCTTCTAATACGGTCAAACGAGAGTATCTCCTCCGGGCTATATGGTTGCAGCGGTTTTCTTTCGGTCATAATGTAGTACCTCCGATTAGA
>CAZLAL010000035.1:0-5813 GCA_964557455.1 uncultured Dehalococcoidales bacterium | reverse complement strand
CGAACCAGTTATGGCAGCGACGACAACCACAGCAATTGTGACGTACAGTAGCGGGAAGCCCCCGGAGCTTTCTGGCCCGTAGCTTTCAGCAAGTTCGCTATACAGGATAATATCGTTTGACACGCTCACCGGTGTATCCTCGACTAGTACCAGCAAAGGGCCGAGCTTAGTTTCCAGCACGCTAAGGTCGGTCACTCTTACCGAGTAACTATAAGTTGCCGTTTCCCCCGGTTTCAGTGAATCTATCACCTTGCTCCAATAAAGATGGGGGTCGCTGTTCTCCGGTTCGACTAACTCGAATTCATCAATAGGTGCCACTGCCTCAAATGCTCCGGGGAAGAAGTTGTCACTGAGGATGATGTCTGTTACCTCTTTGTCGCCGTTATTCTGGATGGTGACCTCGACCTCCACGGTCTCGCCGGGCGTAGTCAATTGGCTGGGCGTAGCTTTCTTCACGGCCGCTATGTCGACATTCAAGGTGGTCCAGGCGACAACGAGCGAACTTGGGTATAAGTTCTCCTTAGCCCAGAGTACGACATGCCTGCTATCCTGAGAATCGGTATCGTCATAGTCCATGCTCGAGTAGATAATCCTCTCTACGCCTTCTGGGAGTATGAGCTTCACGTCGTAGCTCTTCAACCGTTGCGAGCCTGCCAGGTCATTGAATAGCACCATGGGGGCGAAGGTTATACTCTGGTACTCAGCCGCCGGTAAATCTATAGAATAATTGAGCGACAGCTTCCTTTTCGTTCCCGGCTGAAAATCAACAGGGTTTGAGAGTTCATTCCCATCGATGCGAACAACTGTATCCACAGGGAAGCAGGTTATATTTAACGCCTCAGCGTCATCTCCATGATTGACCATATCGAAGTCTACAGTGATTTCTGCTTCGGCAGTTACGTCTATAATTGCCGAGAGCGAGTCTATGGAGACGCCACCGGTGTAGAACAGCGCAGCGCCAGCCTCTGTGGCAGCCGCTGCAAACAGCAGGGTCAGGATGAAAGCTATGGCAAGGCAGCCCTTGACGTGCGCCTTCCATTTCAACAACTTATGGTTCATCATCGTGGCTAGCATCTCATGGGCAGATGTCCGGCCAGTAGGCCTTGGTATAGAATGTTGCCTGGTCACATATATTGCCGCCGTGGCAGTCATACGTTATCGTGCTTGGATTTGCCAGGGCAACCCATATTCGGGCTCTGCCATCCTCCACGGACAGGCAGGCTATATCATCTCTGCCGTCTCCATTGAAGTCGCCAACAAGCGGAGTGTCTCCATTCTGGCAAAACCCGTCCTGCCACAGCCACCCATCACCGTAGAATTCGAACTTCGTTGACAGAGCTACGAAAACATGACCCGTGTCCAGAAAAGTGACTATATCGTCTCTTCCATCGCCATTGAAATCACCAACGGCGGGTATCTCATTACCCAGGCAGAAATTGCTATGCCATAGTAGGTTGTGCCCGAGATCACCCGTCGGAGGTTCAGACAGTGCTACGCGAACATGCCCCAGTGGCGTTCGATCACCTTTTAGTCTATTGAAGGTGATTCTGTCGTTAGCTCGACCGTCGCCATCAAAATCGCCGTTGAATGAGACTGCATGTGGAGCAGGTATGTTGTAAAGTCTCCAGCTACTGCTCAACTGGTTCTCGAAATCGTCATAGAAAGTGGTCGAATCATTTGAAAAGCCAAAATAGAAAAATGTAGCGTCTATTGTCTTGGCCTGCCATGTTTTTAGTATTAGCCCGACCTTAGCAGGGGTCTCCGATACTGTAATGGTTGTTTTCTCCTCCCAGGGATCAGCGTTAAGCTTTTTGGCAAAGAATGTATAGCGCGTTCCGTCCCTTTCGATTTTGAGATGGGCTAATGAAGATCCCCAGGACTCTTCGCGCCAAAGGTCGTCTCGACCACTGCGTTGAATCCTTAGCTCCTCATCAGAATCTCCGTCCTCATCAGAACCTCCGTGGTACGGTCCGAAGTAGAGTATGTCATACTGTGAGAAATAGACCATGAGTCCGGCATGGTGTTTGCCCGACGTGGTTAATAAGTCTACAGAGGCCTTGATTTCCCAGTCGCCCCTGCCGATATCGTACTGGAGCTGTGGAGCGGTGTCGGTGTTATTCCAGTGGTCGTAGGTTGCTGCGTCCGAGACCGACAGAGAGATCCAGTCGTCGCCAATGGTTAGTCCTGGCATTGTGGGCTCAGCGGATACCCTGCTGCCCACGGATTCTACCTCGAAATAAGGCCACTCGCTATCGCCAGTGGCGGATTCAGTGAAATCCTGCTCAAAGCTAGTTCCACTGGAAAGAAAGTGAAAGTCTGTTTCATCATAATCTGCTTCAGCGCGCACGGCAGCTATATCATCGCTCCCATCCGCATCGAAATCGGCCACCCCTGGCTTAACATTCTCACCCCATCCATTCCAGTCAAGCCAGAGGCTCTTCTCACCAAATCCGCCACCAGATACCGCTATGGAAGGGTGGTCGCAACCGGGGTAGTTCATTGTGTACTGCCACGGCTTAACCTTGTCAAAATCACTAGCGGCGAAGGCGCCTATCTTATCATTCCATATGTTATCCGGGCCATAAAGCTTATCCCCTATCATACTGCCGCTTCTAATTATGCCGCCGCTTTGAGGTTCTATCACGCGGTACTTGCCCTCATAATAGACTATGTTAAAGCCATGACCTGGCTGCTCGGCATTGAATGCGCACTTATGGCTTACGCCCAGCGATCTGAGCAATGCAGAGGTCACTATAGCGTAATCCTCGCAGTCGCCGTAAAAGAGCTTGGAGGGATCGGGGTTCCAAATTCTCTGTTGGCCCTTGTCAGTGTATACAATCCCGTCACAGGCGGGATGGCCGCTCAGGGCAAGCGTATAGTATGCCGGCTGCGGGAAATCCCCATGACCGTAGTCAACGGGATCATAATACAGTGTTTGGACATCGTTTATACACTTCTGATTGATGTCATCGCCCCGGTAACCCATGTAGGTTGATACGTACCAGAAGATGGCATCCATATACTCATCGCTGGTGTCGAGATCGGTGACATTTATCTCTATACCGTGCTCTGCCTGCAGATGGTTGGCAAAGGCACGCAGGGCGTCACTTGCTTTAGCTGTCAAGTAAGACTGGACTACGACGGCGCTATACATCCCATCCGTTCCGTAATACAGATATGACGACGGCCCAGCGCCCATGGTCGAATCGCCAAGGCAGTTCACGCACTGAGATAGGCAGGGACCGCCGCAGTCGACGCCGCTTTCATCTCGATTTTGTATGCCATCAGTGCAGGTGTCGAAGCACACTGTCATTTGAGCCGTGTGACTGTTACCACCGCTGTCGCATACCCTGGCTGTTATCGTGGCCTGCGTAATGCGGTCGTCGGTAAGCGAAAATTGAGCTCCAGCCGTGCTGCCCAGCATCCCCGGGCTTACGGTCAGACTGTGCCAGTGACCAGCGTGAAATGAGCCGTCCTCATGTACCGTATCTGTCTTCTCCCAGATGGCGGCTATTTCCCCGTCATCCTGAGTCAGCATGGTAATGACTACATCTTCGCTGAGCTCCGGGTGTTCGGGGTCCGCTGTTATGCTGCTCACCCGAGGGCTACTTGAGTCTTCGGGTTCGAAGGTAAAATCAAAACCCTCAGCATTGGAGTCTTCAATTCTAACTACCTGTCCCTTCGCTGTTTGCCAGCTGCCATGCCACTCACACAGATCTTCACCAGGCTGATAGACGGGAGCGATAATGTATGTTCCCGGGCAAAGACGGCTCACTCGATATGTCAAATCAGGTCCGGGCAGATCGCCAGAGAATACTCTGCTTGTATCAACGCGCCAGATGTGGCCTCCCTCTTTGCAGGTTGTTACCGGTACCGTCTTGCCGCCTATTTCGGCCATGAAGGTCTCGGCCTCGCACACCTCAATCTTGATTGTTGCCGAGTCATGCCAGAAATCGTGGATGGTGCCGGAAATTGAGAAGAGACAGGCTGTTACCGGTGGTTCAACCGGAGTAATGCTGACAGTAACATCAACGGTCTCCTCGCTGGAAACGCCACGATTCTGATAGCTGTCAAGAGCCTCTGCATGATAAGTTAGCGTGCCTTCGCTATAGGGTCCTCCGGTATACGTGCATTCCCAATACGTTTCTCCTCCGCCATCTGTCTTCTGGCTGGGAGGCGCACACGACTCAACCTGCTGACCATTTACCAAAATCAGCATATTGAGGACATTGTTGGCATCTCTGGCCTCAGCCGTGAAAGTGACGCTGTCGGCAGTAGTGACGTCTGAAGGTGAATGGCTAATTGTGACGATGGGTGGAGTAGTGTCGGTCTCTGCTTCTATTCTTGCCTCGGCCCAGGCTGCCCAGTCTTGCGCTGAAGTCTGTCCGGCATTGACATACAAAACGAAGTTGCCGGTCTTGCCTGCAAAAGAGCTGAGGTCCTTCGTTATTGAATCAAGTTTATCATCATAGGTTGCACCATGACTGAGAATAGTGTGGATTTTGGGCGCTACCTGCAAGCCCAGATACTCACTAAATCTAACCTCAAAGGTGACACCGTCGCTTCCGGTAGCTCCCTTGAAAAATCCCACCGAAACTTTCAGTTCGGCCCCGGCAGGGACTGTCAGTTCGGGATACATGCCGATTATCCAGCCGCCGCTTACCCACTGAGGGTGAGTCTCCAGGACTCTTGCCCAGGTATTATTGTCCTCAAGCTGCCAGTTATCTCTATAGAGGGCAAAACCCCCGCTACTGCTATCGCTGCCAGGGAAAGGCAGATTGCCGGCACCGCTGGACCAGTAGGCACTGGCTGCCTGGGCAACAAAGTCATGGAAAACGCTGTCACTGGCAGAAACGGTTCTGGTGTCTGTGGTGAAAGAAGGACTAGCTGACAGGAGGGATAGTAAGAGAAGAATAGTCACCGGGACAATAGCCGCTTTCCGCTCGCCGTGCAGTTTACACACGATGCCAATCCCCAACGATTCTCTATCGCAGCATCACTGTGATATGAATTGACTGTAGCAGGAAGAGTCGTAGCTGTCAACTGGCGGATCAATCTTGTGCATGGCAAAGCCCACCATCCCTGGTTTAGTTGGCTCTGTCGTTATTGACTTGTAGTAACTGGTGCTGTGGCTAAGGCCTGGGTGAGAGGCATAGAAGGTGGATCGCTCTTAACCAACCGTGACAGTAGGTAACACGAACCAGTGGGGACTTCAAACAGACAAGGCCGTCCGCTTCGAAAAGACTCTTCTCAATCTTATCCTGTTGTAACGTTGGGTCAGGATGCAGGGCAGATTTACTGACAGCGCGTATACTATCATCACAATGCCAACGTACCAGGGATTCCATATGAAGAACACAGGGCTGATTAACATCATAATCCAGTGAGTGAGCTCAGCCCGGCATGTTTCTTTGATGAAATTATCAAGGTAATTATTACCAACTCCCTCAAGCTGCTTCTTCTTGAATCCCTTCTTGAATAAAGCGGCACCCTCCGGCAACCTCTTTTTCCACTTCTTCACTTTGAATATTCCTACGTAGACTTTGCCGCCTTTCTCCCATTTCCTCTGTTTGTACAGCCAGGACCCGGCATCGAATGAGTTGAGCGGAATGTGTGTCATCAGGTAAGACACGCCGACATGGATTATCATCCAGGCAGCAACATCAAGCAGGATTGTTGGCAGAGTAGGCAGATCAAGCAGCATTATCAGTTTACTTTCCGCTGCAGGTTTATGTTCCTGCCTTTCCAGTTGACGCTCTTGAGCAGAAATATGCGAATAGACGAGTAGGCGAAAACCAGAACGAAGAAGGCCA
>CAZLAL010000034.1:0-3941 GCA_964557455.1 uncultured Dehalococcoidales bacterium | reverse complement strand
AGATTACTGGACACATTGAAAAAAGTGCGCTCCATGGGCATATCCGTTCTCTTGATTGAACATGTTATCAGCGTAATGATGCAGGCAGTTGATAGGATTGTAGTGATCAATGAAGGCACGAAAATCGCCGAAGGCACGCCCAAAGAGATAATGCAAGATAAAAAGGTCATCGAAGCCTACTTTGGTTAATGAGAGTGAAAGGCCTGTCTTTGAACTGCAATGGAGAAGCGTAACCAGAAAGCGTCTGAGCACGCATTGTTGAAGATAAGTAATGTAGACGCGTTCTACGGCACTTTTCAAGCTTTGTGGGACGTGTCACTGGTAATTGAGCCCGGAGAAATCGTAGCTCTCATCGGCTCTAATGCTTCAGGCAAGTCTACCCTGATAAACACAATATCTGGTCTAATACATCCTGCCAACGGCTCCATCAGATTTGATGGCAGAGACATTTCAGCCTCGGATCCCTACGAAACAGTCACGCTGGGGATCTCCCAGGTTCCCGAAGGGAGAAGGATCTTCCCCGACATGACTGTATTAGATAATCTTATATTAGGTTCCTACAATCGTCAGGCCAGGCCGAGTAAGGAACAGAACCTCAGAACAGTCTACGAACACTTCCCTATTCTAAAAGAGAGAAGAAATCAGCTAGCAAAAACACTAAGCGGTGGTGAACAACAGATGCTCGCCATAGGGCGAGGCCTGATGTCAAGTCCCAAGTTGATGCTTTTTGATGAAATATCGCTCGGCCTTGCCCCCAAAGTCATTGATGCATTATATAAGGCTGTGAGGGAAATTAGAGCTAAGGGTATCACTATCCTCCTTGTCGAACAGAACGTAAGGCGAAGCGTCAAAGAAGCTGATAGAGCCTACATTATAAAGGCCGGGCGTATTGTTCTAGGCAAAAATGTGGCCGAACTCCGGGAGGAGGAGATTAAACAGGCATACTTCGGAGTATGAAGACCGTCAAGATGTGTGACAAATGGATGTCGAAGTCTTAGCTGCTTTGTCCCGTCCCATAGTTATGGGAGTTCTGCTAGGCGGACTCTATGCGCTTATTGCCCTGGGACTCTCTATGGTTTTCGGAGTCATGAAACTGATAAATGTGGCTCACGGAGACCTGATGATATTCGGCGCCTACTTTGCCTATGCCGTAATGACTGGTTGGGGGATGGACCCAATTCTAAGCTTAACCATGGGTATACCGCTATGGTTTGGCCTCGGTTTCGCGATTCAGAAATACATGATGAGCCGCGCCTTTGGAATATCGATGGAAGCTCCGTTGATAATTGCCTTTGGCATCTCCCTGATGCTGCAGAGTCTGGCTCAAATCATCTGGTCCCCATATTCGCGTGGTTTAACAGCGCCTTACGCCCTGGGAGGCATTGACCTTGGTATCACCAGTGTACCGAGAACATACTTGCTCAGTTTTGTTGCCGCTGTATTCGTGATGGTTGCGCTTCGGGAATTCTTGAGGCGAAGCTACTTGGGCAAGGCTATTGTTGCTGCATCTCAGGATAAGAGAGGAGCTGAACTGGTGGGAATAAATACAGGCTGGGTCTATGCTCTCGCTTTCGCTATCGCTATGGCAACTGCGGCCATAGCTGGTGTATTCTTCGGATTGACCTTTCCGTTCACTCCTACATCGGGAGTTGGCTTTCTGGTCATCGCCTTCGGCGTGATAATAATCGGGGGGCTAGGCAGTATGCTGGGAACGTTTATCGGGGGCATAGTCCTAGGATTGACTCAGACTCTCAGTGGCCACTTCCTGGGTGCTGCCTCCCAGATGCTTTTTGTTTATCTCATAGTGTTTATAGTGTTGGCCGTGAGGCCGCAAGGCATATTCGGACGTTGATCAGAACATGAAATCACCAACCAAGGGGTGGAAACTGATACTTCCAGTACTACTCATAGCTGTGCTGGCCATATTTCCAGTAATAGAGGTCCCAGGTGCCTGGCTCCTTGACCTCTTTCTCTTCTTCGTGTACTTGGCCATGGCCAACATGTGGAATCTGCTTGCCGGTTATAGCGGGCTGACATTCCTGGGCCCGGCTGCGCTGGTCGGGCTGGCTGGCTACACTCTGGTAATAGTAACCTGGAACGATTTGCCGTTTCATCTGGGAATAATAGGAGGAGGTGCCGTGGCGGCAGCATTTGCCGCGCTTCTAGCTATTCCCACTTTTAGAATGCGGGGCATCTACTTCGCCATCGGAACACTGGTTGTGCCCGAGGTACTGAGGAATGTATTCTATGTCTGGAAGCCTATTCCGGGGGAATTCATCGGTGGGGGTGCGGGCTATATCATAAAAGGCATAGCAGGGCTTTCCCTGACGGAGTTCTACTGGCTGGCTTTGGCTATCGGGATCGTATCAATTTTGGTTATGAGAGCGATTTTGCGCTCGAAGCTGGGACTCGGCCTGGCCGCCATTCGAGACAGCGATAGGACTGCAGCCAGTTCCGGTGTAGATGTCTTCAGATCAAAGCTGTATGCCTTTATCGTTGCCGGCTTCATAATAGGTGCAGCCGGGGCCGTTTTTTATATTTACAAGGGGAATATAGGGCCAGTAGAGGCCTTCAATATCCGATGGCTAATGATATCAATGCTCGCTACCGTCATAGGCGGCATAGGAACTGAAGAGGGGCCGATTGTGGGAACAATCATCGTCGTCTTCTTGCACTTCCTGCTTGCAAGGTACGGCGCATGGAGCCTGTTCATACAGGGCATAATATTGGTCATCATAATGCTGCTGGTCCCGGAAGGCATTGTGGGCCTCATACGCCGCAAGACTCGAAATTACCAGTCCCTCCTGCAGTTGGTAGCCAGGCGATGACAGCAGGCAAGGATACCCCCGTTTTGCACTCAAGCAGGCCGTCGCCACAGCGATATGGTTATAGCCAACAAGTCGCAGAACCTTCTTCTGTCTGATCCCACTCCTCAGGAGTTGTTACCCCCATACTGCAAAGACTCCTCCCGCGAGTCCATTATGGTGTGCGGTTAGTACTGGCGGATATGATTCGCGACGCTTTCCTTTCACCATTGCCGACAGCGCTAGCGAGGGAGTGCTCTCTGACCCAGCTTCCCCAGCCCGATTATGGCAAGCTCAAGTATCGCAATGACAGGTGGGTTCTCACGGGCGTTACAGACATGCAAAGTGCCACCGCTATATATGAACTAACTCGACGTAGCTTCTGTACTAACGCTAGAATCAGCCTTTTGGTCCATCTTGATGACCTCATTTAGTGCCGATATAGCGGCCTCTATTTGACTATCGTCAGGCTCCCTGGTGGTTATAGATTGAAGCATCAGCCCCGGAGCTAACAGGGTTCGTAGTACACGGTTATCGAAGTGACGTGCCCCCAATTTCAGAATCTCATAACTAATGACTGCGATAACCGGAATAAGGGCTATGCGAGACACTATTCTCACCCATAGGGTCGATACAGGCACCAGGGCGAAAACGAAGATAGCTACGATTAGAACTATGAACAGAAAGGCTGTGCCGCAGCGAGCATGGGCAGTAGAATAACTCCTAACCGACTCCACTTCCAGGGGGACACCCGCCTCATAGGCATTCACCACTTTGTGCTCAGCTCCATGGTAACCGAAGACCCTCTTAATATCAGGTATCAGACTTATCAACTTCAAGTAAGCTACGAAAATGCCGATGCGGATAAGTCCTTCGATGATATTGCTCAACAGTGATGAGTCGATATACGGGTCCACAAGATAGCGGGTGGCAAACAGAGGTACCATGAAGAAGAGAACCACACCCAAAGCAAGGCTCACGGCTGCTGTTCCCCACAGGACGCCTGTCGGTATCTTCTCCTCTCCCTCTTCGGCTGCGGCAATTTGAGCAGAGCGAAGCAACGCCTGCGTACCCAGAACCAGAGTCTCAACGAGCACGACGAATCCTCTTATGAAAGGCATTTCTCTGAGACGCCCC
>CAZLAL010000033.1:0-5065 GCA_964557455.1 uncultured Dehalococcoidales bacterium | reverse complement strand
ACCGCTCTTTTTATCTCCCCGAAGTAGCCGGGTACCGACAGGCAGCCTTCCTGGACTATTCGCTCACCTTCCTTTTGTAATATCTCAGGGTTAATCATGACGATAAGCTCATGTTCCGGCACCTCAATGACCGCTATTCGCAGTAACACCCCTACCTGCGGGGCAGCGAGGCCGGCCCTATTGGGTTCAGCTCGTACCGTGTCAATCATATCGTCTATCAACTTCTGAATAGACCCATCAATCTTTCTTACTTTTTTGGCCTTCTGCCGCAGCACAGGGTCGGGCAAAGTACGAATGCGTAAAACTGCCATGTCTCCTCCGGAAATACACCTATTTTTGTCGTCCGTTGATTATACACCTCTTGTTCAAGAGAATCACTCACCTGTGCGAATTAGATTAGAAGAAGCGCACCGCGATCACCCCGCATAAGGGAACCGTCATCCCCAAGTCGCTGACCCTGAGCGTGCCGTGAAGGACCAAGCATCAGTAGTTGCCAAGTGTTTATTGACCGCTAGCATAAGAGCACAGTAAAATTGGTGCTGATGTACAAGAGGGCTGTGCTCGACAACGGCTTAACGGTTATCACCAGTACCATGCCCTACAGCCGCTCCGTATCTCTCGCCGTCCTCGTAGGGGCTGGCTCGTGCTACGAAAGCAACGAGGAAGCGGGCATCTCACACTTTGCCGAGCATTTATTCTTCAAAGGCACCTTGCGGCGACCAACCGCTAAGGAAATAAGCCAGGATATCGAGGGCGTCGGCGGCATAATTAATGGTGCCACGGACAAAGAGGCGACTGTCTACTGGTGCAAGGTTGCCAGCCCTCACTTTTCCATCGCTCTGGACGTACTAACTGACCTCTTCCTCAATTCTCAATTTGACAGTAACGAGATAGAGCGCGAGCGTAAGGTTGTCAACGAGGAAATCAAGATGAACCTGGACCTGCCCCAGCAGAGAGTAAACATGCTCATAGACGGGTTGTTATGGCCAGACCAGCCTCTAGGACGCGAGGTCATCGGATACAAGGAGACTGTGTCCCGGCTAACAAGGGAACAGCTGCTGAACTACCTTGCCCGCAGATATATGCCCAATAACACCGTGCTGAGCATTGCCGGCAACATACAGCACGAAGAGGCGCTGGGCCAAATCGAGCCGCTGTTTGAAAAATGGCCCGCCAGGGAGCTACCGACCGGTTATGCGGCTAATGACAAACAAACGGAGGCCAGGTTGCGCATTGAGCACAAAGATATCGAGCAAGCGCATCTTTGCCTCGCCGTTCACGGCTTCTCTCACTCTCACCCGCAACGGTTCACCCTCGATTTGCTTAATACAGTGCTGGGCAGTGGCATGAGCAGCCGCCTGTTTACGGAGATACGAGAGCATAGGGGACTGGCCTATGATATTCACAGTTACGCGGAGCACTTTTTAAATTCGGGGTCGTTCACTATTTACGCCGGCGTGGATCCCAAGAGAATAGATAGTGCTGTGGCGGCTATTCTCGAAGAATTGTCCAAAATCAAACAGGGAATCAGCAGCGCCGAGCTCACCAGAGCTAAGGAACTATCGAAGGGCAGATTATATCTGCGCTTTGAAGATAGCCAGAACGTGGCACTATGGTACGGGAGCCAGGAAATATTGCTGCGGCAAATACTGGATGTAGACGATGTCATTTCCATTGTGGATGCCATTACCATAGATGAGCTACAACAGGTGGCTGGACAGATTCTAACGGATAGCGGGCTCAATCTAGCTATCACCGGACCAGTTGGAAAAGATGGCCGGCTCACCAAAAATGCCCTCAAGCGACTGCTCAGACTCTAATATTAGAATAGAAAGAACCGCCCCGAGGCGGTTCTTTCTACTGTTAGCGGAGGAATCAGTGAGCGCTTAGTATTCCGGATACCCTCCTCCCGGGGGCATGGCAGGTGCCTTTTCCTTCTCAGGAATGTCCGTCACCAAGGATTCTGTGGTTAGAATCATGCAGGCAATGCTGGCGCCATTCTGTAGAGCGCTTCTGGTGACCTTGAGCGGGTCAACAATGCCTCTTTCTATCATGTTTACACCCATCTCGTCCTTCAGCGCATCATAACCTATACCGGGCTTACTTTCCTTTATAGCATTTATCACCACCGAGCCTTCTCGCCCGCTATTTTCAGCGATGCACCTCAGGGGCTCTTCTACAGCTCGCCTCAGAATATTCACTCCAGTAGCCTCATCACCTTCGAGCTTAACCTTCTTCAGCCCGCTCAAGGCGTTGAGCAGGGCAACGCCACCACCAGGCAGGATACCTTCCTCTACGGCAGCTCGAGTAGCTGACAGAGCATCCTCCACGCGGTGTTTTTTCTCTTTAAGCTCCGTCTCCGTAGCCCCGCCTACCTTAATCACAGCCACGCCGCCCGCTAATTTAGCCAGCCTTTCCTGTAATTTCTCCTTATCGTAATCTGAGGTGCTGATGTCAATCTCGGACCTGATCTGTTTAATCCGACCCTCGATGTCTTTCGTCTCACCCCTGCCCTCAACAATAGTCGTATTATCCTTATCGGAAATCACCTTCCTGGCCCGGCCTAAATCGTCAACAGTCACGGAATCTAGTTTTCTGCCGACTTCCTCGGATATAACGGTGCCTCCGGTCAGAACGGCTATGTCCTGAAGCATGGCCTTTCTCCTGTCACCAAAGCCAGGCGCCTTTACCGCCAGCGGAGACAGAGTGCCTCTCAATTTGTTGACGACCAACGTAGCCAGCGACTCGCCCTCGACATCCTCAGCGATGATAACCAGATTCTTGGATGTCTGAACAATTTTTTCCAGAGCCGGCAATATATCACTTATGGCTGAAATCTTCTTGTCGGTGATAAGGATATAGGGGTCTTCCAGTTCCGCCCTCATCTGTTCGGAGTTAGTGATGAAATAAGGGCTGATGTACCCCCGGTCGAATTTCATACCTTCGACATATTCAGTCTCAAATTGCAGTCCTTTCCCTTCTTCCACGGTGATAACACCATCCTTGCCCACCTTTTCCATGACGTCAGCAATTAAGTTGCCAATTTCCTGGTCAATAGCCGATATAGCAGCTACCTGAGCCACCTGTTCCTTGCCGGCCACAGGTATGGACATTTTCTTGAGCTCTCCGACTACGGCTTCCACGCCTTTCTCAACGCCATGCTTCAAAGCCATAGCATCGGCACCGGCAGCGATGTTCTTGAAGCCCTCACTAATGATAGCTTGAGCTATAATAGTGGATGTACTGGTACCATCCCCGCATTGGTCATTAGTCTTGGTGGCTGCCTGTTTTACCAGCTGCACACCCATATTCTCAAACGGGTCGGGTAACTCTATTTCCTTGGCTATAGAAACCCCATCATTGAGAACCGAAGGAGCGCCCCATTTTTTGTCCAGTGCCACAGGCCGCCCCCGTGGCCCCAAAGTCACCCTTATAGCATTAGTCAGAACGTCCACCCCACTCTTTAAGGATTTCCTTGCTTCTTCGCCGAAAACGATTTGTTTTGCCATTCGCTTACCTCCTTTTTTAACTCATTTTGGCCAAGATGTCGCCTTCACGCATAATAATCAGTTCTTCGCCATCAGCCTTGAACTCGGTACCGGCATATTTGGAGTAAATAACCTTGTCGCCCTTCTTCACTTCCATGGCAACGCGGTTACCTTCTTCGGTCAGTCTACCCGGCCCGACAGCAATGATTTTCCCTTCCTGGGGCTTCTCCTTGGCCGTATCCGGTAAGACTATGCCTCCTTTGCTTACTTCTTCTTTGGGTGTGGGCTTTATAACTACCCTGTCTCCCAAGGGCTGAATTTTAGCCATATTACCTCCTTTCCTAGATTGATTTTAGCACTCGCCCATTGAGATTGCTAAACCATTATTATACCAAGAAAAAACAAAAAAACAAGAGGTTTCTGGCAAAATTTGCCGATTTTCTTCTTGAACTCTTACACTAAATCGTGTATAATAGTCGAACATGGAGCGATCAAAAAGAGCAAAAAAGCAGTGGAATAGCGAAGAGGTCCGGGCGTTGAGGGAGCACCTGAACCTTACTCAGGCAAGACTGGCTGAGGAATTGGGCACACGGCAACAGACCATCAGCGAGTGGGAAAACGGCGCCCACCGGCCTCGGGGAGCCTCAGCTACCTTGCTGAGCATAGTTGCCGAGCGTAGCGGTTTTACCTACAAAGCCGCACACAAATAGGAAGGACCGATCCGGTGAGTAAATTTTTTTGCCATGATTACACGAAATAGGATAAAAATCCCCGAAGAGCAAGCAGTCCTAATATGGCAACAAACTCTGGCAAAGGAACTACGCTCCGCAGACGGTCAATCGATCAAGGTGGTCTACCCCGGCAGAATTAACCGTGATACCGGACCGGATTTTCGGGATGCGGTCATTGCCAATAGATTCCGATTGAGCAAGGGGGATGTAGAGGTTCATGTCAGGTCCAGCGACTGGTACAACCATCGACACCATACTGATGCCACATATAATAACGTTATCCTTCATGTTGCAGTGTGGCATGACTGTGCTTCGGCTACCTTATTACAGAGCGGCAAATCAATTCCTGTGTTATCTCTTGCCGAGGCATTCGGACAGCAAGCTTATTTGCTGCCTGTCACGCTTCCCTGCTCCCGAATACTGCATAACATAGATAGCCGAGTTCTGGGAAAGATACTGGACCGCGCTGCTGAGGAGAGATTTAAACAGAAGGCCATGTATTTTCAGGCCGAGATTCTCCGGCTGAGATCCACAGCGATTGCTCCCGGGCAGACATTGTTCCGAGGCATTATGAGAGCCCTGGGTTACAGCAAGAACACAAAGCCCTTCGCAGAACTTGCCGACAGAATGCCGCTCAACTACATCGAATCCGTAGATGGCTTGCTTGTGAAACAAGCGTTATTACTGGGCGCAGCCGGCTTACTGCCCTGTCAAAGAAGGGATGATGAATTTGCCAGGGGAAAGGAGGTCCGAGAATTGGAGAGAATATGGCGGTCAGCGGGAGCAAGCGTGCCAACCATGAGAGAAAGCGACTGGAACTTCTCGCACATATATCCCAACAATTCT
>CAZLAL010000032.1:0-3590 GCA_964557455.1 uncultured Dehalococcoidales bacterium | reverse complement strand
TCGGGGAGGCAGTCATCTGACTGTAAGCAACGAACGCCCTCAGAGAGGTGGGAAGACCAGCCAATCTGGCCAGATACTCTATCCAAAGCCGTTATATCGGACGCATACCAGTACCACGGCTCATCGGGCTCGGACATGGCAACAACACGTACCGAATGCCAGGCGTATGTATAGTGAGAGTCAATTCCCACCAGTACAGCTTCTGTTTCTTCAGCTTCCCACAGCAACTCCCCCGTCGTTGCGTTGATAGCTGTGATCTTGGGAGCGGGGCGAGGAAGATATTCAGTAGCATCATCGTATGTACCTGGAGCGAGATAAAGCACTCCGTCCCCAAGCAGAATTCGTTTGCCGTGCGTATCAATGTCATCACTCCACCATAAGGGTACAACGGGCAGCGACACGACAGTACAACCTGCCAACCTGATTTCATCTGTCGTAAAGCTATCCAGAACGCCGCTGTAGGTGACCATGTCGCCCTCTTCAAGCTCTTCCAGGCTCAATGTCTGACTTTCATCAAAAACAGCCTGGACCTCCGTGCGGGCCCAGTCCAATGGATTGAGAAAATAGGCTATGAACCCTTCCCCTTCCGGTGACAGATGTCTAAGTTGGTTTGTCCATTGAACTTGCTTTCCTTGATAGTCTTGCCAGAGGTCACCCCTCTGTAAGTCCGTCAAATTGCGGGCGAAAAGCATTTCAGCAAAATCGTGGGCGGAGAGCGCAACAGACTCAAGCTCCGCTACGCTTCCTGATGGCACCCTAGGTAAGTGTGTAATGACGATAGTGACTACAGCGATAGCTACAACACAAGCTATTATGATTCCGGCCAGCTTTTTCCTGTTCTTTCTTTTAGGACTTTCGGGAGCTTTCCCTGCCATCAGGCGACGCAGACACTTAGGACAAAAGCCCTCGCCTTCGCCAATTTCAGCTCCGCAAAGAGGACAAGTTGGCATAGCTATAATCCTCCTGGTTGACCTTGGACTCCCGATAGAATGGACAATCTTTTCGCCTAGAGGTGTCGAACTGCTGCCGAAAATGGCCCATATATGGTTTCATTTATTATATGCCTATCCCTTTGATTGTCAATAACCCCTTTTGCTGTGGTTCTTGCCACCGGACTTTCCGCTGCCGTGAAAGACCCTGGCAATAGAAGTCCTCGGAGTGGCAAACCGAGCTTCAGAACACCGCTGCTCGTAGATATCGCAGGGGCTTAAGCAGCCCTTGGTCACTGGGGCAAGTCCAGCCATGCCAGTTTTCATTTTGAGCGCCCGGAGATGAGGGGCTGGCATCTGGGGCAGAAGTAGGCGCCGCGGTTCTGCACCACGACCCTCTCGATAGCGCAGCCGCAAATGGGGCAGGGTTCGCCACGCTTATGAGCAACCTTGAAATCGAATTGCGCTGCGCCGAGCTGGCCCTCGGGTCGCATGTAGGTATCCACACTGGCGCCTTTGCTCGCGATGCCTGCTCGGAGAATTCGGCGGATGTTGTTATGTAAAGGTCGGACTTCTTTCGGCGATAGCTCATCTGCTTTCTTCAAGGGGTTGATCCCGGCGGCAAAAAGGGCTTCATCGGCATACATATTGCCCAGCCCGGCGACGATGTGCTGGTCGAGGAGCGCAGCTTTTATCGGGATGTGATGCCGGCTTAATCTATCCTGCAGAACCTCTGCCGTGAACTTCCTATCCAGGGGCTCGGGGCCCAACTTACGGACCGCAGCATCCGCATTATCCACCAGCCAGATCAGCCCCAGGCGACGTCGGTCGCTGAAAACCAGACGGTGCCCGTTGGAGAAGTAAAAGACCGCCCGCCCATAGCGGCCAACTTCCTCGGGGTCTAACAGCAAGCTACCAGTCATCCTGAGATGCATGATCAGCGCCCTGCCACTCGATAGATGAAAGATGAGATACTTGCCGCGGCGCTGGAGGCTTTCTACCTTCCGTCCAATCAAGTAGGGACGGATTTCTCGAATGGAACCGCCATACACCAGACTGGCATCAAAGATCGTAACTCGGCTGAAGCTCTGGCCCACGACCCAGGGCGCAAGCTCGTTCCTTATCGTCTCTACTTCAGGCAGCTCCGGCATTTCAGGTTACTGTAGCAATACGCCATCGGCAACTCAATCGCCTCTTCAGTTGGACAACTTTGGAGCTATGAATGGACTGGGCTGCGAATCGGCCAGTAGGCACGCCAGAATTCGTTCTGAGAGATGAGCGGGCGGCTTATCGCCTCGAGGGTTTCCTGTCTCATTACACCGTCTTTGCCCAACTGATAACCCGCTGTTCGCACCGCATCCAGAACGGCTTTGCCATCCTGCGTCAATTCTCCACCCCTTCTCATGAGACTCGCGTGGGGTCTGAGCACCGCGCCAGCAAATCTGACACCGGCGTCTGCAGCCAGCTCTTTGACGATGCGCAGCACGGTTCCGAAGTTCCCTTTCTCCCACCAGTCACCAGTGGAGACCAGCGCGATTGCCCGGATCCGCACATCTTCACGAAATATGGCCCGTGTACGTCCTTTGCGAAACTCGAGCACCGGATTAAGCAAAGGACAAAGCCTGTTAATGATGTTCTGCATATCCCCAGGAAGGGGAATATAAACCGGTGTGGCGAGGACAAGGACATCCGCTTCCTTCAGTTTGGGATAGAGCAACTCCATATTGTCCTTAATCACGCATTCCCCGGGTTTCTCAAACCAGCAGTACAGGTTTGGGCAACTGCACGGTTTGACTCTGAGGCGGCTTGCGTAGAACAGCTCAACATCGGTCCCGGCATCCGTCATGCCCTCAATAAAAGGATTGAGGACCATCGCTGTATTACCTCGTTCCATTCGAGGGCTGCCATTTATGGCCACTGCCTTACTCATCATAGCCTCCTTTGTATCAATACTTTAATTAGCACAGATTTCAAGCCCAGGTATGCTGAGTCCCTGAGCGGAAGCACTTCGCGGGCTGCGAGCGTGCTATCTTGCGTCACATCATAGCACAATAATCACCAAGGATTCCTTTGTACGGACTCGTGTCAGTAGATAATCTCCTTTGGCCCTCGAGTCTTGAATTTACCTAGGGTTTAGGGTTTAGGATTTGGGATTTCTCCACCTATTCCATCTCGGCCCAGTTTCTGCCCAGCTTAACGTCTACTTTGACAGGGACGCTAAGCTCATA
Source organism: uncultured Dehalococcoidales bacterium (assembly GCA_964557455.1). Classification (GTDB taxonomy): domain Bacteria; phylum Chloroflexota; class Dehalococcoidia; order GIF9; family AB-539-J10; genus RBG-13-51-36. The sequence continues at coordinate 433 of CAZLAL010000032.1, read as the reverse complement.
GGCAAGGGGCATAAGCTCGCCAACCATGGACTTCATTTCCTCCACCTCACCCTCCACCACCTCAAACAGTAATTCGTCGTGTATCTGCAGCAGCATTTTGCTTTTAGGATTCCGCTTCTGCATTTCCCGGTGCAGGTTTATCATGGCGATTTTAATGATATCGGCCGAGCTGCCCTGCACCGGGGCGTTTACAGCCATGCGCTCCGCAGCCTCCCTGACCATCCGGTTGGAGGAATTGATTTCGGGCAGGAATCGCCGCCTCCCCAACACTGTCTGGACATAGCCCAGCCTGCGGGCCTGCTCCTTGGTGGCTTCCAGATATTCCTTCACCTTAGGGTATTTCTCAAAGTACAGGGCGATGAATTGAGCGGCTTCCTCCCGGCTGAGATTGGTGGCCTGCTCCAATCCGTAATCGCTCATGCCGTAAACCACT
>CAZLAL010000031.1:0-7278 GCA_964557455.1 uncultured Dehalococcoidales bacterium | reverse complement strand
TGGCAGCAAGTGGGTTGCTGCTTAGTAGAGCCATTCCTTATATTCAGGGATATGCTTCATATCCTCATATAGCCAGACCATGCGGTCTACATACCAAGCTTTCCCGAGAATGGTGATTGATGCTCCTGCGAGGGTAGGCCATATTTCCAATACGACTAAGCCGTAAATAAGTATCACTACTCCAATTATTGCTATTATGGTCGTAATATTTGCCACGGTTACGTGATGCGACGGGACGTGCGTCTCCGTTTTCTTGCGCTCGGCAAAGATCCTTTCTCCAAATACAGCCTTACTCGCCCAGTTATTGGTTGATTTTGGCTTTGGGAAAATGCGGGGATTCAGCCAGGCCCAGATGAAAACTACAGCAACTGGAATCAGAAACCAGATTCCTATCCAGGCGCGGCTCCAAAAAGCCAAGACCACAAGTGGGTAGGTAGCAAAGCGGCTCAATCCACTCCATGGATTAGCGTGTCTGAACCAAACTTCGTCTGACATAAACATTGATGCAGATGCTAGCTCGAGTATTCTATTAAGTATTCTATCTGACACGGCCCGTGTACCTCTTTGCGAGCAATATTAGCACGATAATGCGATAAGCAATAATTGTGAGTAAGTGAAAACGAACAAGTGGCAGCGGCTGGATTTGAACCAGCGACCAAAGGCTTATGAGTCCTCTGCTCTACCCCTGAGCTACGCTGCCCGAACATGTATTTTAGCTTGTCAGACGTGTCGGCGTCAACTTCGTGCCTAACGTTTTGCGTGACAGTGTTTTGCCAGGCGGTTGTCTGCCGTTTTTGACCTGTGATAAATAAGACGCGTATACCGGGAATGGTTCCGCTTCAATAGGCAGGTCATGTTCCCTCCTGACGTGCCGTGCGGCGAGTCCGTGTCTGGCCGCCTATGGTCCAGAGCTACCAGCTAGATTTCGAGCGGTCAGAAGGTAGACCTCAGCAGCATGAAAAGAGCTGCGTACAAGCGGACCGGAGAAGACTGAGACGAACCCCATGTTCTTGCCAATATTTTGATATTCTGCAAACTCCTCCGGAGTGACGTACCTGATCAACTTGTGATGCTTGAGTGAAGGTGGCAAATACTGACCTATGGTTAGAACATCGCAACCAACTTGCCTGAGATCAGTCATCAGTCCGATGACCTCCTGTTGCGATTCACCCAGCCCTAACATGATTCCCGACTTGATCACAACATTGTTACCAAGAAGCCTGCCTCGACTCAGAACCTCCAGTGATCGCCGGTAGTCTGCCTGAGGGCGAACCTCGGGATAGAGCCTGGGCACGGTCTCTAGATTATGGTTGAGCACAGCGGGCTGCGCAGACAGGACGTGCTCCAGAGCAGACCGCGAACCTCCAAAATCAGGGATGAGGACCTCGACCGCGATTGCCGGGTTATAGTCATGAATAGCCCTGATGGTCTGAGCAAAGTGGGAAGCCCCCCCGTCGGGCAGGTCATCTCTGGTCACGGAAGTAACAACCACGTAATTGAGTTTCAAAGTGCTGACTGCTTCTACGATATGATGTGGCTCCTGGGGATCCGGATCCTGAGGGCGTCCTTTCTTGACTGCGCAGAAAGTACAGTGACGAGTACAAGTGTCGCCCAGTATCATGAAGGCGGCAGTGCCTCGACTGAAACACTCGGCTTGATTGGGGCAGTGCGCACTTTCACATACGGTATGAAGTTTCAGATCACGGGTGAGTTTCCTCATTGGCCCCAGGATCCTGGGGTCTAGAGGACTCAGCTTCAGCCACTCAGGGCGCCTAACATAGTCAGACATGCATCATCTCTTCTTGCGCAGCCTAGATCGAATATCTCCGAGAAATCGCGAATAGCGTCGCTCACGATGGTTTCCACATCTGTAGAACGTCCCGACAACTGCGCGACGGAAGTCATAACTGCGCTTGGCAGGCCGCAAGGTCTTATGTACTGGAAGCGGTGCAGCTCGTTGCTCATGTTCAGTGCAAAGCCGTGAGTACTGATATGGCGGCTGACATTTACGCCGACCGAACATATCTTTTTGTCGCCCACCCAGACGCCACGATGGTCCGCCACTCGATGGCCCTGGATGCCAATAGTATGCAGAAGCCTTATGATGACTTCCTCCAGGCTCCATATATACTGGCGCACGCCCAGACCCCTCTCCTTGAGGTTCAGAATGGGATAGCCTATAAGCTGCCCCGGACCGTGATACGTAACACCGCCGCCTCGATTGGTATGAAAGACAGCTATACCCTCACGTGTCAGCACCTCCCGGGGAACGACGATATCCTCTTCCCCTCTGAATCGTCCTACGGTGAACGCCGGCGGATGCTGCAGCAGGAGCAGGACATCAGGAATGAGACCTTCAACTCTGGCGGGCAGCAATGTCTGTTGCAGTCTTAAGGCGAGGTCGTAGGGAACTACTCCCAGGTAGCCCGCCAGACATTCGCTTGCGGGCGATGCGTGAGTCTCTTCGCGAATGTTGGAAATGCCATATACTTTAGTGACAGGAGTGTCCATCACTGCAACTCTATATTTTGTGAAAATGGATTGCGCCGTCCAGCAGCCCCATCGCGGTCTCATGCACGGCCTCAGGCAATGTGGGATGCGCATGAATAGTATCGGCAAGATCCCTGGCCGTGGCGCCAACTTGTATGGCCAGGGCCCCTTCCGCGATAAGATCACCGGCGTGTGGCCCCATGATGTGCACGCCCAAAACTTTACCGTCATGAGCATGGCAGATCACCTTAACCATTCCGACCGTCTCACCCATAGCAATAGCGCGGCCAGAGGCAGTAAAAGGGAACTTACTTACCTTGTGAGGAATGTTGCTGTCCTTAGCGTCTTGCTCGGTGATGCCGACGCCCGCGACTTCAGGATAAGTGAAGACGCATGTTGGCACAACTCGATAGTCCGCCTGGCGTCTTCGGCCGAGTGCATTCTCTATAGCTATCTCTGCCTCGTAGGAGGCGACATGCGCCAACATGTGCCGGCCCAGAACATCACCGATGGCATAGACGCCCTCTATGTTCGTCTCAAGGTATTCGTTCACACTGAGAGCGCCGCCCTCCATTTTCAGACCGAACTCCGACCAGCCAAGTCCCTCGCTGTAAGGTTGGCGACCAGTGGCCATAAGCACCACCTGTCCGTTGACCCCCTGCTCGCCCTGCGGAGTATCCCAGACTACCCTGAGAAGCGATCCATCCCTTAAAATCGCCTTGACGGCGGCTCCAGTTATCACGCGGATGCCCTGCCTGGGCAGGAGCTGAGCAAAACGTCGCCCAATCTCTGCATCGACAGGCTCCAACAGCAGTGGGCGCCTCTTGACAATGGTCACCTTTGTCCCCAACGCGTTAAATATGCTCGCGAACTCAACCCCGACGTGGCTTCCGCCGATGATAACGAGGCTCTCCGGCAGTTCGTCCAGCTCAAGGATGTCGTCTGTTGTCATTACTCCCGGCAGGCCCAGACCGTCGACAGGAAGCAGAGTCGATTTAGACCCCGTAGCAACTATAATCTTCTGAGCTGCTATTTCGGTGGAATTCACTCTAACCAAGCGTGGGGACACGAGGCGACCAGTACCATAGTGTACAGTTACTTTGTTTACCTTCATCAGCTGCTCCACCCCGGACACCGAGGCATCGACTACTTTCTTCTTGCGCGCCATAATCTGAGGCAGGTTTGCTTTGACACTGCCTATTTCCAGCCCGAACTCTTCTGCCCTCTTGGCTTCCAGGAAGACCTCGGCGCTCCTCACCAGTGCTTTCGTGGGAATACAACCGCGGTTAAGGCAGGTGCCCCCTAGCCGGTCTTTCTCGATGAGAGCTACCTCTGCTCCCAGATGGGCGGCATGAATCGCCGCAACGTAGCCACCCGGTCCGCCACCTATGATCACTACATCCTTCTGTTCCAAAGTGCAGGCTCCTGAGTCAATGTCATTTCAGCGCGACTAATGCGTCGTCATGCACAGAATGGCAGCCCTGATGCGCCTACCTGTGTATCAATCCTCCAGCAAGCTGCAGAAGTCACTTCTGAGTCTTCGTCTGGCTAGTCTCCCAGCGCAAGTCTGGTTGCCTAGCGGCTCTAGCGCTGTCCAGACGCCTGACCGGTGTGTTATGCGGGGCACTATGCAAGATGTCGGGATTTGTCTCCGCCTCCTTGGCTATTTCAATCATGGCGTGAATGAACTCATCGAGCGTTGCCTTGCTCTCTGTCTCAGTAGGTTCGGTCATTAGAGCCCCGTCCACAATTAAAGGGAAATATACGGTCGGGGGATGAAGTCCATAATCGAGCAGGCGCTTAGCAATATCCATCGTCTGAACGCCCTTGGCCGCCTGCCTCTTGTGCGAGAATACCACTTCGTGCATGCAGGTTCGGTCGTATGGCAGGTGGTAGTAGGCCTTCAGCTTTTCTCTTAAGTAGTTAGCATTGAGGACTGCATCCTGTGCCACTTGCCTGAGCCCTTCGGCGCCGAGAGAACGAATATAGGCATAGGCCTTTGTCAGGACACCGAAGTTTCCGTAGAAGCCACCTATCTTCCCGATAGTCTTGGCCGGCGTGACCAGCCTGTATCTACCGCGTTCCCTGGCTACAACGGGTGTGGGTAGAAACGCAGTCAGTTTCTGTCTGGCGCAGACAGGGCCGGCCCCTGGGCCTCCACCTCCATGAGGAGTGCTGAAAGTCTTATGGAGATTAACCATCATACAATCAAAGCCCAGGTCTCCAAACTTAACGTAGCCAACCAGGCTATTGAGGTTAGCCCCGTCGCCCCAGAGCAGCCCTCCTCTCTCATGAACCAGCTCACTTATCTCGGCTATGTGTGGATCGAATAAGCCCAGGGTAGTAGGCAAAGTCAATGTTAGCGCAGCCACCTCCTGGTTCATCAAAGTATTCAGGCTTTTCATATCCACATTGCCTTGCTTGTCCGTAGACACTACGCCTATCTCGAACCCGCACATAGAGGACGTAGCTGGATTTGTTCCATGAGACGAGTCAGTGAGTAGAATCTTTTTTCGATCTGTATCCCCTTGCTCGTAATGATAAGCCTTTATCATCAGCTGGCTGGCGAGCTCACCGTGTGCTCCGGCCATGGGAAGCACACTGACAGCATCCATGCCGGTGATCTCAGCCAGATACTCCTGCAGCTCAAATATAAGCTGTAGTGCTCCCTGGACCGTCTCCTCTGGCTGCAAGGGATGAGTTGAGGCAAAACCCGGAAGCCTGGGGATATCCTCGTGCCATTTAGGGTTGTACTTCATGGTGCAGCTTCCCAAAGGATAGAATCCCGTGTCCACTCCGTAGTTCATCTTGCTCAGACCTGTAAAGTACCTCACCAGCTCAGACTCGCTTACCTCCGGTAGGCCGAGTTCCTTACGGAGTAGGTCCTTAGGTGGCAACTCTGATGGAGGAACATCTGACTCCGGCAGAGTGCAGCCAATCTTGCCAGGCTTGCTGATATCAGGAAGCAAATCGTGCTTACTCATGCGTTCTCTCCCCCTATAATGCCGCCAGGATTTCTACTAATCTGTCGATTTCCTGCTTCGTGTTCATTTCCGTAACACAAAGCAACATGCCGTGGTCTATCATATGGCTTATGTCCAGCCCGCCGATAATCTTTTCGTGAAGGAGCGCTTCGTTTATCTTAGAAGGCGTCAGCGGGCAACTGATGACGAATTCCTTGAAGAAAGGTCTCTGGAAAACCAGCGAATATCCCTTAAGCTTGCTTATTGCTTGGGCAGCGTAGTGGGCCTTATGGTAGCATAGCTCAGCAACGCGTTTCAGCCCGCTCTTGCCAACAGCAGCAAGGTAGACAGCTGCGGCCAGAGCCATCAGGGCCTCGCTGGTGCAGATATTTGATATAGCCTTCTCTCTGCGGATGTACTGCTCACGCGTCACCATGGTCATCACGTATCCCGGCTTGCCTTCGACATCTACCGTCTTGCCCACGAGTCTGCCGGGCATATAGCGCAGATACTCCTTTCGGCAAGCAAATACACCCAGATATGGGCCGCCCAGGCACGGTGGAATACCTAGTGGCTGTCCCTCAGCGACAGCAATATCTGCCCCGTAGTCCGCCGGTGGCTTGAACATGCCGAGAGAAATAGGATCGAATATGGAGATGAATAGCGCTCCGACGTCATGAGCGCTCTGTACATAGGTCTCTATCTTCTCGAAGTGGCCGAAGAAGTTGGGCTGTTGGACTATCAGGCAGGCATGATCCGCAGACAGGCTTGTGTCCGGCCCTATCGTTTCCACCGTAAGGTCGCGACCTTTTACATACGTATCTATAACCTCACGATATGTGGGATTTACGGTATTCAACACGGCAACCTTGTCTCTCTTAGCTATTATGCATGCCATGACTGCCGCCTCAGCTGCGGCGGTGCTGCCATCGTATAGCCCGGCGTTGCTGACTTCCATGCCTGTAAGTTGACAGACCAGCGACTGGTACTCGTAGACTGATTGCAGTGTTCCCTGACTGACTTCGGCTTGATAGGGAGTGTAGGCTGTGTAGAATTCGCTGCGGCCGATGATATGGTCAACTACTGAGGGAACAAAGTGATGGTAACTGCCCGCGCCCAGAAAACACGCATAATCGTCCAGATTCACATTACTCTTAGCTAACTGGCGGAGTTCCTTTTTCAGTTCAAGCTCCGATAAAGGAGCGGGCAGACTAAAATGGGTGTGACGGAGCCTTTCTGGTATATCTCGAAATAGCTCATCGACCGAGGACGCTCCGACCTCACGGAGCATTGCCTGGCGGTCGGCATCGGTATTGGGTAGGTAAGGTGATAACATGGGATTTACCTCCCGCTCACTCTGAGCCTTCTTGCGACAACGATGCTACATATTTGTCATAAGCGTCGCTGCTCATCAAGGCATCGAGTTCTGAAGGTTTGCTCAACTCTAACCTGACCAGCCAGCCCAGCCCGTACGGGTCTTCGTTAACCAGCTTGGGTTCGTCAACAGCCCTGGTGTTGATTTCAATCACTTTGCCGCTGGCCGGTGAAAAGAAGTCGCTCACTGCCTTAACTGACTCTATCTCGCCCATCTTCTTGAACTGCTCCACTTGAGTGCCGGGTGCTGGTAGGTCCAGGTAGACGATGTCCCCTAACTGAGTCTCAGCATACTTCGTGAGCCCAGTCTTGCCCGAATTCCCCGACTCGAGGCAGATCCATTCGTGCTCAGGTGTGTATTTGTACTCCTTCGGGTTCATTCTACCCCCCTTTCCTGTAGAATCTCCTATTAACTATCTGTGCAGAAACCAGTTTATCACGGATAAGTATC
>CAZLAL010000030.1:0-4040 GCA_964557455.1 uncultured Dehalococcoidales bacterium | reverse complement strand
CGGCATTATGATAAGTACGTGGGAGACGATGGAAGACTGGACGAAATGGGTGGAGTCGAAGGGAACGCTGACATTGCTTCGGCGGGCCAAGACAGCTGTAACGGGGACGCCCAGGATAACGGCCTACAGAATGCTGCCTACGGTAGAGTGGAGCTAATAAAGGGTCGCGCTGACTCCTGCAGTACTGTTCTAACGGGGACTATTGACCCGCAGAGCTAGGTAGCGGCTGGTTATGGTTGGAGTTATGCTTCTTAGTAGTCGCCCTCGAACATCTGTGTCATGTATAAGTAGTCCCACCCATCTGAGAATGAGACTCCCACACCTGTCTTGGCGAAGCGGGGTTCCAGTATGTTTGCCCTGTGTCCGGGGCTATCCATCCAGCCTGAGACTGCCCACTCACATACTTCTTGTAGAGAAAGATAAGGGCCGGGAATGGTTTGTCTGGTTGGGATCTTTGCTATATTCTCTCCTCGAATAGTCCCGGGAGGCTGGCCATAGTCAAAAGGCCTCTCCCCCGGATATCGTTCATGGCTGAAGAAATCGTTCTCGACCATACTAATGCTGTGCTCCCTGGCCAGACTGGTTAACAGGGAGTCTGCGCTGAGAGCACATAGGTCAAATTGCTGTCTCTCATCATTGACCAATACGATTATCAGTGCCTCGACTTCTTCCTCGGTATAATTTATGCCGGCAGGGATTGATGAGCCCGGCAGAAAGTTGGCCTGTATTGAGTAGCTGTTAGTTATGGTGATGGAGGTCAGGGCAGCGTCCGCATTGGCAATGGTGGTTGCGTTGCCAGTCCAGTTGACGAACTGGTAGCCCTCCTCAGGCTCCGCCAGAAGGTTGACTGCTTCGCCTTCAGGATAAGCGAAAGTCCCTTCTCCAGGGGTGATTACCGATCCTCCGGTGGTGCTGTCGATAGTCAGGGTATAGGACTGCTCATTATCGCCATCGGCCCCGCCGTTAGGTGTGATACCGGTGCAGCCTGCCACTACAGCAATTAGCGCTGCTGCAATCAAGAAAGTGCCGATTCTTTTCATATGTATCGCTTCGTAGTGCCATTGTATCAGCGCCGAATGGAGTGTCAATGACCTTTCTGAACCAGTACGGAAGGATTACTGACATAACAGTAATCGCATTTTGATTGCGAGCAAAGCGGCAATCCCCGGCGAACAAGAGGGTGTTTTTGCCTTCCCCTCCTGACGCCTGTCCTGAGCGCAATCGAAGGACAGGAGGAAATGGAGGAGTCATGAAATCGGCACCGTCGGTCCCTGAATGCCGATTTCTGTTTGCTAAACGTGGTTATCGAGCTACAGAAGTAGGTAGCGGCTGTTTTCTAATTTTGAATAAGCCGACTGCTATCAGAAAGGGATCGGGAAAAATCTGCTGAACAGATAAATCACGGCGGGGATGGAGACTATGGAGAATATGAAACTGCCCAAGACAAACTGGTTGCTTATTTGCCGATTCCCGCCACAGCGCTCGACGAAGATCGGTACTGTTGTAATGGGCGGTACAGCAGCCTGAATTATAACGATCAGGGCAATAGTCAGATCGGGACGCAGCAAGATTAGTAGAGCGAGAAAGACGAGCGGGAAGATGACGTTTTTAACTACGGCAAACGTGGCGACCTCCCGGATGTACCACCTCCGGTTATTATCCGCTTTATAGCTGAAATCGTTATAGATGTTCCCGCCCAGTATTAGCATTATGAGCGGTGTTGCAATAGCTCCCACCATGGTAACGATAGTGACCAAGAACCCGGGTATGTACTCGTTGGCAGAGACAAGGCCGATGACCAGCCCCACGATGGTGGCCGCCAGCACCGGATTTGCAATCCTGCGCCAGTTGAGGTTTCCCTTTTGGACACCCCCGCCGAAAAACAGGGTATACGTGCTAAATATCACCGAAGGATGAAATATCACGAACAGAAAAAGCGGGACCAAATACGGATTATCCCCACCGAACATGCCTTGAATAATCAATATGGGCAGAAAAAGGCCGTTCTGATAGAACAGACCGATAGTAAACTCGCTGCGTATTTCCTTTCTCACCAGGAAGGAAGCTGACAGCGACAGTGCCAGGGCTATGATTGTGAAACCCAGCCACCAGAGGGGCATTCGCCACCAGTCCGGATACTCTTGCGGCGAGAAACGGGATATGAGGTTGGCGACCACCAGCAAAGGCAGGGCTATATCAATGGCCAATGACTGCAAGAAAGCCAGTGTCTCGGATGGCACACGTCTTCTGCCGATTACCCAGAAGCCCAGTACGCCAATGCCGAGCAGTGCCAGTACCGACTGCAAAGTGATTAAGAAAACGTTCATATTGTCCCCATTCTATACGTCACGAAGCGCGTTGACAATCTTCGATGACGGCCTTTGTCGTGCTCTCTTCCCCCATGGCGCTTTGACAGCCAAAGTGGCTGCGCTGCCGCAGGTACTCGGGTCGTGGCCTCTTGTCATTCCGAGTCCCGATTGATCGGGGCGAAGAACCCTGCGCATAGTTCAGGACAGTATCTCAAGATTCTTCTTTACGCTGCGCTTCATTCAGGATGACATGAGAAGCGGGAGCCAAAGAAACGTCATTGCGGGGGAAGTGCGACAATCTCATTGGCTAAGTGCCAATCTCTAATCACTTGTCCTCCGGACTACTGCCTGCCGACCCCTGTTTGCTACAATTCGGGGTAACGGCAAGAGCACCATATGCTTACTGTCAGCGGCGTCTCCAAGTCATATAACGAGCAGGAGCTCTTCAGCGGTGTCACCTTCACCGTCGGCATGAGCGACCGCATAGCCATCATCGGACGCAACGGCACGGGGAAGACCACCCTGTTCGAAATCATAACCGGCAACATCATGCCGGATTCCGGCAGTGTGTCGGTGCGGCGTGACACTGCTATCGGTTACCTCCGTCAGGATGTGCAGCCCTCATCGGAGCTCAGTCTGCTGGACTATGTGTCCGGGTCGTCCGATGTGGTCAGCAGCCTGGCTCACAAGATCGCGCTGGTGCAGGAAGACCTGGCCGAGGAAAAGGACGAAGAGACCGTGAACGGCCTGTTGAGGAAGCTGGGCGAGCTGCAGTCGCTCTATGAGGCGAAGGGCGGCTATAGCTCCGAACACGAGGCCAAGATCATCCTCGGCGGGATGGGTTTTGCCCCGTCGGATTTCAGGCGTCCGCTGTCCGAATTCAGCGGGGGCTGGCGAACGCGTATTGAACTGACCAGGCTCCTCTTCCTCAGCCCTGATATCCTGCTGCTGGACGAACCCACGAACTACCTCGACCTGGAGACGCAGCGCTGGTTTGAGACCTATCTGAAACGCTATCGCGGTGCTGTTCTGGTCACCTCACATGACCGCGCCTTTCTCAACAATGTTGTCAGCAAGGTCATAGCCATTGAGGATGAGGCCGTCATCTTCCACCATGGGGACTATGATAGCTATGTTCTCGCCCGCGAGAAGGATATCGAGACCCGCAAGGCAGCCGCCCGGCGACAGGACGCAGAAATCAAGCGGCAAATGCGTTTCATCGAGCGCTTCCGGGCCAAGAACACCAAGGCTTCTCAGGTGCAGAGCCGTATCAAGCAGCTGGACAAGATTGAGCGGATTACGGTCCCTCGGGTGATGAAGAAGATACACTTCAATTTCAGGGAGCCCGCGAGGAGCGGCCGTGTCGTAATCGAGCTCAAGCACGTTGCCAAGTCCTACGGCCAGCATGTCGTCTACCGGGACCTTAACGTAATGCTGGAGCGCGGAGACCATGCCGCCCTGGTAGGCGTGAACGGGGCCGGCAAGACGACGCTTCTGCGCATGCTGGCGGGCGTTTTGCCCTTTGAAAGGGGCGAGCGCGTGCCCGGCTACAATGTGACTACGGCGTACTTTGCCCAGTACTATGTAGAGTCTCTTAACCCCAACAACACTATCATTGAGGAACTGCGCAGTGCGGCGCCGGACGAGCCGGAACAGCGCCTGCGCGGTCTGGCCGGGGCGTTCCTGTTCAGCGGCGACGACGTGACCAAGAAGATAGCGGTGCTCTCGGGT
>CAZLAL010000029.1:0-3899 GCA_964557455.1 uncultured Dehalococcoidales bacterium | reverse complement strand
GTGGTAGTCTCTGGGCATATCCTTCAGCACCTCAGGGTCAATATTTATCCAGTGCACATATAGTTCATTGGTCTGCGGGTCGACATCGACGCTTAATGTTCCCGGTGTCAGCGTGATGGAAGTGGCCAGGAGGGTAACTGACATGTCGTTCTTCAGGTTGGGGTTTATCTTCACGATGCAGGGATTAATCCGGCCGGTGATGACGCGATAGGCCACGTCAATGTTGGCTTTGGCCATCGCCCAGAAAAAGGGAAACAGGTAAACCAGGAAAGTAAGCCACCGCCGCGGGTGCAACATGCGCAGGTCCTTGCCGATGAATCGGTTCTTGAGCACGGCACCGACCAGCACAGCCAATACTGCCCCGGTGACGAGCTCAGGGCCACTCCATAAACCAACGGTGCCGCTACCAGCAGTGAGAAGGAGATAGATCAGATAGGCGACAACCGCTGTAATTAAGAAGCGCATATTTTATCACACAAACGCCTTCTCTCTCAAGAAGGACCGTATTTCCGAGTTGCCTATCTTGCTCTAATAGCTTGAGTTCCCCAAAAAATGCTCGCACGGATTATAAGTTGTCCGTCAAAAATCGTCAAGCCTCCTACGTTTCATACTCGCACTGAGATAAACTACGAACCAGTCACGCCAGTCGAAACGTTCTCAAGCTGTCAGGTTCGCTAGCTGTCAAACTTCTGTCGCCTCACAAGGTTGCTTTCCACTTGCTCCGATACCCAGGAGCACCACTTCTCTATTCCTTCACCGGTCTTGGAGGAGACTTCGAAGATTTCGACCTTAGGGTTTAGTCCTTCCACGGAACGACGAAACGCAGCAATATCGAAATCAACGTAGGGGAGAAGGTCCATTTTATTGATTATGACAGCATCGGCGTCAACAAAGATCAGGGGGTATTTAACGGGCTTATCATCTCCCTCAGGCAGGCTGGAGATAACTACTCGTTTGTGTTCTCCCAGCGCAAACTCAGAAGGACAAATGAGATTGCCCACATTCTCGATTAAAATCAGGCCTATGTCGTCCAGGGGCATCTCCTTTAGAGCTGGGTCAATCATGGCGGCCATCAGAGAACAACTTTCAGGCATATTTCGGGTATTTATTTGGACCACCGCTTTAGCCTTGGACTGGACCTTCTCAGCATCCACTGTGGAAGCAACGTCACCCTCGATGACCGCTATCTTCAGCTTGCTCTTCAACCTTGCCAGAGTCTGCAGGATAACGCTCGTCTTACCAGCGCCTGGAGATGACATAATATTTACAGCGAAAATCCTGTGCTCATCCAGCAGCTGTCGATTTCGGCTAGCTATGGTCTCATTAGCCTCTAGGACGTTCTGGATGACTTCTATTCTCTTCATTCTACGTCCAGACTTTCAATATAGAGCTCCCGCCCCTTGAATATTTCTACGCTTCGCCCCCCACATTTAGGACAGGACCAAACGGTATCCTCGGGACGGAAAACCGTGCCGCAATCCCGACACCGCAGTTGGGTTGCCACAGATTCGAAGTGAAGCACTGCCCCCTCGGCAATGGTGTCTTTGCTGAGAGAATCAAAATAAAACTGAATACAATCAGGGACAAACCCAGACAACTCGCCAACTACCAAATTAATCCGCATCACCTTGCCAGCTTTCGCCTCACCGGCTTTGGCCAAAGCAATGTTCACTATGCTTTCGGTTACTCCCAATTCATGCATTTGCTGAACCAAACTGAGTTGTCATATTGTAGAACACGCTCTGCCTCAATTCCAATTCGGCTGATTGTCCCATTTTTCATACTGCGCCTTGCACCCACATGTGTCAAACATTCTCGAATTGGCAGGACCGGTAAGCGTTATTCGCTATTTTGCGACCAGCGATACCCACGATAACTGGCATTTTTGTCCTCTTTCGCTTACCGTCCCCGCAAACCCCAAATCTCCTATTTAGGCACCTCTCTGCCCCACGACTTGTGGAGATCCTTGATATCGTCTACCATGCTTCGGCATACGTCAAAAGCCGATTCTCTGTGAGAAGCAGACACTGCTACTAACAGAATGTTCTCTGAAACAGCTAAGCGCCCCACTCGGTGTACTATCGCTACATCCTCGATATCAGATCTGTCTATTGCTCTTTTTTCTATCTCCTCCAATTTCCTGACGGCGTGATTATTGTCCTCAAATTCCAGTCCAAGTCCTTCAGGGGACTGACGTACAGTACCTAAGTAAATTGACATGGCACCTATCTTGGGTTGCCTCATCCTTGCGACAATTTCGTCTATGGAGAAATCTTCTCTTCTTATCTCAACCATCTTGGGTTAACCGTACAATTGCAGGCCTGGCGCTTATGTTTACAGGTAGCCTGTTGCTGTTCCCTCAATTCAGGCCCAGCGCAGCTTCTCGCGGGCGAGCTATATTCGGCACGTGGCGCAATTTGTGCCGGAGCATGAGCTGCAAGAGGAACTCCCGCCCATCGCGGAAGATATTACCTGTCGGCCCTTAGAAATAGAGGCGAAAGAAGAGAATATTCGTTTAGCGATGTGTTGACAGCGGGGGCAAGGAGTGCTTTCGTTTGCTCGGCCTTGGTCGCGAAGCAACTCGAATCTAAAATTACACTCAGGGCAAGAATACTCATAGATGGGCATTTTCACTCTTTCCCTTGCTCAAAAGCTCTTAAGAAAACGTTAGGGACTTGGGGAGCTTGGGTATCCAGCCATCTTTTGAGGCATGTCAAGGAGCAGAAATTATGATGCTCGACTGTCCCCGGACCCTTAAATAGCGAGAGCATAACCCAGCCATCGAGCGTCTCGAAGAGTCGCTGCTTCCCAGTATACTCCACCTTCTTGCCACACGAATGACAGACAAAAGATTCCTGTGCCATCTAAATGTCAACCCTGATTCGCTTTTGACCCGTCCTTGAGATGCCGCTAAAGATCAAACAGCCACGACCTCTTTGACTTCGGGCACCTGCTCCTTAAGCACCCGTTCAATCCCCGCCTTTAGAGTCATAGTCGCCATTGGGCACCCAGCACAGGCACCGGTCAACCTCACTGTCACCACTCCGTCCTTGGCATCCACCAACTGCACATCGCCCCCATCGGCCAATAACGCCGGCCTCACTCGCTTCAGGGCTGCTTCTACTTTCTCCCTCATTCTACCTCCTCGCTTCGGTAAATATAGAGCCAAACCCATCAAATGTCAAATTGGACTGAACCTGAAGCCCACCTCTGCGCAGATAGAAACAGCGGGGAACTTGGTGTGAGAACGAAGATAATCTATAATGCAGCCTTAGGAGTTTGCCGGATGATCCCTGTCGAAGAAGCTCTCAAGAAGGTCTTAAGCTATGTTGAGGTCCTCGAGCCTGAACCGAAACCTATTCTGGGCTGTCTGGGGCAGGTTCTAGCCGAGGATGTTCACTCCACCATAGACATTCCGCCGCTGGATAATTCGGCCATGGATGGCTATGCCCTGCGGGCTGAAGATACTCGTGGAGCCAGTCAATCCTCGCCCAGATACCTGGTCGTGGTTGCAGCGCTTGCAGCCGGGTCCGTGTCCACGAAAGAAGTCGAGCCGGGGACAGCTATCCGCATTATGACCGGAGCGCCGTTGCCCGCAGGCGCCGATACCGTAGTCAGATTTGAGGATACCGACGAAGTGAGCCGCAAGTCGTCTGGGGAAGACCTGTCGCATATCGGTATATTATGTCAGGTAAAGAAGGGATTGAACGTCCGCTGCAGAGGCGAGGACACTGCCAGAGGAAGCCTAGTCCTGGAAAAGGGAAAGGTGCTTCGCCCTCAAGAGATAGGCGCGCTGGCAGCCCTGGGGCGCTCTACTGCGCTGGTCATCCGTCGCCCGGTTGTGGCTGTTCTAGCTACGGGGGATGAGCTCACGGATATTGCCCAGCCGTTAGGTCCCG